>NZ_JBHVVI010000137.1:0-22051 GCF_042883685.1 Kitasatospora sp. NPDC058190 | reverse complement strand
CATTGGCCGGCTGCGCACAGATCAACGGCCGCACACTGACCGTCACCGGCTACGACGTGGAATTCGACCTCACCAACCTGTCCCACGACATGACACCCGTGCTCCTCGACAACCCTGATGTCACCCTCGGTCGCCAGACCCCCACGACCCTGCACCTCATCCCCGCCACCTACAACTACGAACTCAGCCGCGGCATGGCCGACTTCGCGTTGGTGCTGATGCGCGACGGCCAAGTGGTGGTGCCGCCGAAATACGGCGGCTTCGCCGTGACGCAGGGACGGAGGCTGACCGTACTCGGCTATCCGGTGACGCTGGACGGGCGCGGCAATCCCCACGATCTCGAGCCTGAGCTTCTGGGCAACCAGGCGGTGCTGTCCCACACCTCGACTCACCAGCTGACGTTGGTCCCGACGGACATCTACGTGTTCGATCCGATCGACGGGGCCGGCGGAGCCCAGTCGTTCACCCTCGATTCCCGCGGGGTGATCTCGGCGACGACGGCGGGACTGGTGGTGACGCCCACCGCCCTGGCATCGCGTCTGATCGACGACTTCATGACCGGCGCGGCGGACTTCACTGTCGCGGCGCCGGCGGTGGACCGGCGACAGCAGTCGGGGACCATGCTCGGCGGAATCCGCGCGACGACGGTCACGACCTCGGCCTCCACCGCGGGGTCATCGGCGCACCTGGACGTCGGAGGACCGGCTCGCCTCACGTTCGTCGCGGCGGCCGGGGGAAGCAGACTCGAACTCGGTTACGACGCCGCGAACGACAGCGGTGCGCCTGCCACCGGCTGGAACCTCAAGGGGGCCGGTGTCGATCGGGTGCGGATCACGATCCCCGGAAACTCCGGCGGTGACGCCGGGGTCGGGCTCACCCTCGTGACCGCCGGCGGCACCGCCACGGCATCGGCGAGCGTGAGCACGGGCCTGGTGGAGCTTCCGTTCCTGGACCTGGTCGGCAGTGCCGACCTGGGAAGCGTGAGCCACATCGGGCTGACGTTCGACGCCGGCGGCACCCTCACCGTCGACCGCATCGAGACCGGCGGTCCGAATCTGCTCGCGCAGAACATGTCGTGGAACCCCCGTACCAGCGACGCCGGCATCCTCACGGTTCACGCGGCCCTGCTCAACACCAACGAAGTCCTGCTCTTCGGCGGCGACGAACACGACCCCGGCCGCCACTTCCTCGGGCGCACCGATCCTACGTTCATCGAGACCACCCGGATCTACGACTGCACGCACGCCACCCTCATCCCCGGCGAGTCCCCTCACCTCCAGGGAGAGGGCACGGGCCCCCCGCCGGACCTCTTCTGCTGCGGCCACGCCTTCCTGCCCAGCGGACGTCTCCTGGTGGCGGGCGGCACCGAGACGTGGCGGATCGCATTCCCCGGTGAGCCGATCGACGAGCACCATGCGGCGGGCCACTTCACCGGTCTGCGGTACACCTGGAAGTTCGACCCCGTCCCCCCGATCGGCACCAACCCCTGGAGCCAGGCCGCGAACATGGCGGACGGCCGCTGGTACCCGACCCTGATCACTCTGGGCAACGGAAGCTGCCTGGCCCTGTCCGGCCACGTCAGCGACGCCACGACGGCGACGCACACGAATCCGCACGTGGAGGTCTTCATCGGGGGCCAGTGGCAGATCCTCGGCGAGATCCCGAAAATCGACGGGATCCCGGTATTCACGGGCTTCTACCCGAGACTGTTCCAGCTTCCCAACGGCGAGGTGTTCAACGCGACCGGCATGGGCGGCAACAGCATGGCCTGGCAGCGTAGTTCCTCGTCGTGGCGCACCGTGACCAAGCAGCCGGGCGACCCGAACCCCGACCCGGTCACCAAGACCTCCGAGGCCGGACGTTACGCGGACTACCACACGACCGCGGTCCTCCTGCCGCTGCGGTGGCAGGCCGAATTCGAGCCGGTCGTCCTCGTGTGCGGCGATCACCAGCCGTTCACAATCACGATCCACCCGCCCGGCGAGACGTCGGCTTGGACCCCGACCGGGCCGCGTCAGCCCATCGCAGCCCAAACCACGCGCCAGCGCGTCGACGGCTGCGCGGTGCTCCTCCCGACCAGGGAAGTCCTGCTGTGCGGAGGCTTCGACTTCGACGGCCACGACGTTCGGCCCATGAAGGAATGCGAGGTCTTCGACTCCGACTCGAAAAACTGGACGGTACTGCCGGACAACGGGACGGCCCAGGTGGAACGCGGTTATCACTCGGTCGCTCTCCTGATGCCCGACGGCCGGGTCCTCACCTGCGGCACCAGCAAAGGCGTCGACTGGAGCTACCACTTCACGCACGACTACCTGAATGATCCGGATCCGGCCACGCCCACGCTGCCGCCTACACCGAAGGACCCGAACCACCCCCTGCCGACCAACGCGCAGGACTTCATGCTGGGTGACCAACCCCCTCCCCCTCACGTACCGATAGACAACCGGGAAAAGCAGATCGAGATCTACGAGCCGCCGTACTTCTCCCGTGCGGATCGGCCGAGGATCGCAAGCCTGCCGGGGGGCACGACGATCGGCTACGGCTCCTCCTTCCTGGTCGACACCCCCGATGCCGGCCGGATCACCGATGTCGCGATCCTGCGTGCCGGTTCCTCGACGCATGCGTTCAACCCCGACCAGCGGTACGTCGGTTGCCAGTTCGCTCAGGAGGCGGGCGGACTCCGGGTGTTCACCCCGCCGACCGGCGACGTCGCCCCGCCGGGCTGGTACCTGCTGTTCATCGTGGCGCTCGCGGACCGCCGGCCCGTCCCTTCGGAAGGAGCCTTCGTCCAGCTCGTTTTCGGGGGCGCCAGCGGCAATCCGGTCCTCCTCCAGAGCAACTTCGGCACCCGCGGGAACTTCGAGCTCCTGACGCCTCTGGTCAGCGGGATGGCCCACTTCTTCCGCAACAACGACGACCCCGCCCTGCCCTGGAGCCCGCCGACTCTGTTCGCCACCGGTGCCGGAACCGGACCCATCGAGGCGATCAGCATGATCCAGGGGAATTTCGGCCCACCCGGCCACAAAGGCCCCGGCAACTTCGAGGTGATCGCCCGCATCGGCAACCGGCTCGCGCACTTCTCCCGCGAAAGCGAACCGCCCTTCACCTGGCACGGCCCCACGTTCCTGCCCGACATTCCGTCCGGCGCCACGGGCAATCCGGTGCTCATCCAGAGCAGTTTCGGCGCCCGGGGGAACTTCGAGGTCCTGACCCCGACGGGTGGCGGGATGGCACACCTGTTCCGCAACAACGATGATCCGGCGCTGCCCTGGAGCGTGCCCGTCGCCATTGACGTCAAAGGTGACACGATCGAGGCGATCAGCATGATCCAGGGGAACTTCGGCCCGCCCGGTCACGAAGGCCCCGGCAACTTCGAGGTGATCGCGCGCATCGGCGACCGTCTCGCGCACTTCTCCCGCGACAACGAACCGCCCTTCACCTGGCACGGGCCGAACTTCGTGCCCCCCATCCTGTCCGGTGCCAGCGGCAATCCGGTACTGATCCAGGGCAATTTCGGCACCCGGGGGAACTTCGAGGTCGTGACTCCCCTCAATGGCGGGATGGCACACATCGCGCGCGCCAACGATGTCGCCTCGTTGCCCTGGCTCGAGCCCGTCGTCATCGACACGGCCGGTCACGCCGTCGACGCGGTGAGCCTGATCGAGAGCAACTTCGGTCCGCCCGGCCACAAAGGCCCGGACAACCTCGAGGTGATCGCGCGCATCGGCAACCGGCTCGCGCACTTCTCCCGTGAAGCCGACCCGACCTTCAGGTGGCACGGGCCCAACTTCCTGACCGTGGTCGATGCACTGGGCGGGGAGTAGGGCCTTCGCGGAGTGGCCCTTGTCAGTCGCCCCACCTGTCACTACAGTCACTGACGCTCTGTCAGATACGTACGGGGGAAGAGATCCGGTGACGACCGACCCAGCCGAGCTGAAGCACCTCAAGAGCCTGCGGGAGTTCATCGACGAGTTGTCGGGGATCGGGGAGATCCAGCCGATCGACAAGGAGGTCGACTGGAACCTCGAGATCGGCGCGGTCGCCCGCCGGTCGTACGAACTCCGCGCCGCCGCGCCGCTGTTCAACACCATCAAGGGCATCGAGAAGGGTTTCCGCGTCCTCGCCGCTCCGGGCGGGCTGTCCGCGCGGCCCGGGCTGACGTACAGCCGGATCGCCGTGGCGCTGGGGCTGCCGCCCGACGCCAAGGGGGCGGAGATCATCACGGCTCTGGCGGACGCCCGTACCCGGGAGCCGATTCCACCGAAGGTCCTGGAGACCGGCCCCTGCAAGGAGAACGTCATGGTCGGCGACGACGTCGACCTGCTGAAGTTCCCCACCCCGCTGATCCACGACGGGGACGGCGGGCGGTACATCCAGACCTGGGGCATGAACATCGTCAGGACGCCGGACGGCTCCTGGACCAACTGGTCGATCAACCGCATGATGCTCGTCGACCGCAACCGCCTCGCCTGCCTGATCCCGCCGCCGCAGCACCTGGGCATCATCCGGGCGCTGTGGGAGAAGCAGGGCGAGCCCCTGCCGATCGCCGTCGCGCTGGGCGTCGAGCCCGGTCTGCCGTACGTCGGCGGCATGCCGATCCCCGAAGGCGAGGACGAGTCGCACTTCCTGGGCGCCTACTTCGGCGAGCCCCTGGAGATGGTGCGGGCCGAGACCGTCGACCTCCTCGTCCCGGCCACCGCCGAGATCGTCATCGAGGGCCACGTCTCCCTGACCGACCTCGTCGACGAGGGGCCGATGGGCGAATACCCCGGCTACCTCGACCGCGGCAACCGCTCGCCCAAGCCCGTCCTGCACGTCACCGCCGTGACCCACCGCAACGACGCGATCCTGCCGGTCGCCGTCGCCGGCGCCCCGGTGGAGGAGGACCACACCGGCTGGGGCATGCCGCACGCCGCCGAGATGACCCACGTGCTGCGCCAGGCCGACGCCCCGGTCTCCGCCTGCTGGGGCGTCCTCGAATCGGCCGCCCACTGGTGGGTCGTCGCGCTCACCCCGGACTGGCACGAGCGGACCGGGCTCTCCTCCCAGGAGATGGCCCAGCGGGTGGGCGAGATCGTGTTCGGTGCGGGCAAGCTCGCCTTCGGCATCCCCAAGCTCATCCTGGTGGAGCACGACTTCGACATCGCCGACCCGAACCAGGTGATCTGGGCGTTCGCCAGCCGGTCCCACCCGGAGCACGGCGAGGCCCACTTCGCGAACCAGCCGCAGAACATCATCCCGGTCTACCTGGACGAGCACGAGCGGCTGAGCTACCACGCCACCAAGGTGGTCTACAACTGCCTGCTGGCCGACCGCTTCCCCGCCGACGAGCGGCCGGTGGCCTCGGACTTCGCCCACAACTGGTCCCCGGAGCTCCAGCAGCACGTCCTGGACAACTGGAAGGCGTACGGGTACCGATAACCGGTCCGCCGCCCCCGGCCCGCGTGACGCGCGCCGGGGGCGGTCACCGCTTCCGGCGGTCGCCCGCGCAGGGGGACGGCGCCGCTTCGAGCGCCGTGACGACCCGCGTCAGCGGGGAGACACTGGTCGGGGGGCCGGAGGACGGGAGTGAACGCGATGTCGGACGGCGCGGACCGCGGCTACCGCGTGCTGGTCGGCGAGCTGGCCTGCCTGGTACGGCTGGCGCACGCCGCGCTCGGCGGCGCGACGGTCGTACTGACCGGTCCGGCGGACGGCGGCGACGGCATTCCCGCCGCGGAGGAGGCCCTGGCCGAGCTGCGCTCCCGGATCGAGGAGGACGCCGCCGGAACACTCGGCGGCCGGGCCGGGACCGTCGTGGGCGTCCACGTCGGATGCGAGGTGGAGGCCCTCGGGCAGCTGGTGCAGCGGCTGCTGGAGGCGGCCTGGGCGCGCCGGAGGCGGGAGCCGTTCGACGAACGGCTGCTGGCCCCGCTGCGCGGGATCGCCGACGCGGCGCTGGACCTGGTCGCGCGGGCGGCCGAGGTGCTGGATTCCGGGGCGCCCGAGGCGGTGGCGGACGTGCTCACCGAGCTGCAGGAGATCGGCCAACGGCAGCGGCTGCTGTACGAACTGCTGCTGCACGAGGACCACGCGGACCCGGACGACATCGCCGACCTGGTGCTGCTGTCCTGCTGCTACCGGCGGTGCGCCGACCACGCGGGAGCGATCGCCCGCCACGCCGGGCTGTTCGCGCACGCCGCGGCCTCAGCGCCGTGAAGGCCAGCCGGTGCCGCGAGGAGGCCTCGCGGCACCGGCGGACGGCGGGACCGCCCGAACCAGGGCGGGTCAGGTCACCAGGTGACCGGGACGGCGGCCGCCATGATGGCCATCCGGTTCGGGTGCCAGGGGACCTCGGCGGCCGGCACGGCCAGGCGCAGGCCGGGGAAGCGCTGGAGGAGGACCCGGAAGGCGACATCGGACTGCCTGCGCACCAGATGGGCCCCGGGGCAGTGGTGGCGGCCGTGGCCGAAGCGCAGATGGGGGTTGGGCGAGCGGGCGGGCTCGAACCGCTCGGCGTCGGCGAACGCGTCGGGGTCAAAGTTGGCGGCGTCCAGGGAGAGCAGGATCAGGTCGCCGGTCTTGACCCGCGCGCCGCCCAGGGAGGTGTCCTGGGTGACGAAGCGCGGGATCGCGTTGCCGAGGACGACGCTGCACCGCAGCAGTTCCTCGACGTACTGGGGTGTCGCCTCGGGGCTCTCCCGCAACGCGTCCATCGCCTCGGGGTGCTGGAGGAGGTTGAACGCGGCGACGCCCAGGAAGCTCGCGAAGTCCTCGTAGCCGCTGACGAACAGCACGGCGACGATGTTGGACAACTGCCGTTCGTCCAGGCCCTGGTGGAGGGCGTTCAGATCGGCGAGCCGATCGGCGAGGCCGCGGGGGCGCCCGGGAGTGCGGGCGGCCATGAAGGCCGCCATGTAGGCGCGGATCGCCTCCCAGTTGGCGGCGAGTTCCTCGTCGGAGTACGTCGCCATGGTGAGGTCCTTGTCGGCGCGCCCGGCGAGCCACTCGCGGTCCTCGAAGGGCAGGCCGAGCAGCCGGCACAGGCACTGCGCGGCGACCCACTCGGCGAAGTGCCGCTGCAGGTCGCCCGGCGCGCCCTCGGCGACCATCCGTTCCAGGCCTTGCCCGGTGACCTCGGCGACCCAGTCGGCGGGCAGTTCGGGCTGGTTGCGGCCGAGCGCGGCGAGCACCTCGTCGCGCAGCCCGGCCTGTTGGAGGTGGTTCATGGCGTCCATCAGTTCGGGCGCCAGGATCGGGGCGTCCTGGGTCGGGCTGTCGTCCTCACCGAGCACGGAGCGGGCGAAGGCGCGGTCGCGCAGGACGTCGCGGGCCAGGTCGTAGCCGGTGACCAGCCACGCCTCGCCGCCGGAGTTGGTCCTGACCCGGGCGACGGGGCAGCGGCTGCGCAGTTCGTCCAGTTCGGGGGCGAGGCGGTCGCCGTCGGTGCTGAACGGGTAACGCGGCAGGGGCCTGTCGTCCGGGGCGCCGTCGGTGGTGGCGGGAGCCTGGGGTGCGCTCACGTGGCGCGGTCCTTTCTGAGCGGAGTCGGAGGCGTCGGGCTTGGATGCCGTCGTCACCAGCGCACCGGCAGGCGGGCGGGAGCGCGCAGCGGGGTGGTCTCGTCCCAGGGCAGCGACTCGGCAGGCTCGGCGAGTTCGATGCCGGGCAGCTCCTCCAGCAACACCTGGATCACGGTGGCCAGTTGCATGCGGGTCAGGTGCGCGCCGGTGCAGGCGTGCGGGCCGTGGCCGAAGGCGATGTGCGGGTTGGGCGCGCGGGTGAGGTCGAGGCGGTCGGGGTCGGTGAACGCCTCGGGGTCGCGGTTGGCGGAGGCGGGCACCGGGACAACGGCGTCACCGGCCCGGATGTGCTGCCCGTGGAGGATGAGGTCCTCCTCGGCGACGAGGATGTTGATCGCGTTCATCAGCGGGACGTGGCGCAGCAGTTCGTCCACGGCGGTGGGAATTCCGGAGGGTTCGTCGCGTAGCCGGCGGAGCTGGTCGGGGTGGGTGAGCAGGGTGAGCAGGGCGTTGCCGGTGTGCTGCATGTTGGTCTTGTAGCCGGCCATGAGCATGGTGACGACGAAGCTGACGACGTCGTCCCTGGTCAGCTCACCGCCGGGGCGGCGGCTCTCGGCGAGGAGCAGGCGGATGTAGTCCCCCTCCCCGTCCTGCTGTTCCTTGCCTTCCCGTTCCTTGCCTTCCCGTTCCTTGCGAGCGATCAGCTGCGAGGCGTAGTCCTGCAGGGCGTACAGGGCGGCGAGGATCTCGTCCGTGGTCAGCCCGGCGGCGCCGAGCAGGGTGAGGGTGTGCGGGAGGTAGCGGTCGCGGTCCTCGTGCGGGAGGCCGATGGTCTCGCACAGCACGCGCAGCGGCAGCGGTTCGACGTAGGCGGCCACGAGGTCGGCCGTGCGGTCGGGTGCGGCGGCCGTCATCGCGTCGATCAGCTCCTGCGCGATGGCGCGGATGCGGGGCCGCATGAACTCCAGGCGCCCGCGGCCGAACAGCGGCAGGACGACGCGGCGTACGCGCTCGTGGTGCTCGCCCGTCATCTCCAGGAAGGTCGGCAGGCACGGCGGCGGTGCGTCGTCGCCCTCGACGGGCGGCCAGGCGGACAGCAGGGGCCGGACGAGCCTCGGGTCGGCGAAGGCGGCACGGGCGTCCTCGTAGCGGCTCAGCAGCCAGGCGGTCTCGCCGTTGGGCAACTGTGCCTTGACGACGGGCTGTTCGGCGCGCAGCCGGGCGTAGGCGCACGGCGGTCCGGCGGTGCCGGGCGTCACCTCGGGTACGGGAACGGGGGCGGGGATGGCGGTGTCGGTCATCGGATGCCCTCCTGGGTGGTGGCGGCGGGGCGCTGCAGGTAACCGGAGGTGAAGAAGTACTCCAGGTAGCGGTCCAGCAGGGCGGCGTCGACCGGCGGGCAGTGGAGTCCGCTGCCCGCCAGGGCGGTCTCGGCGTTGCGCCGGCCGAGCACCGGGAAGGTGCCCTCGAAGTACAGCTCCTTGACGGACATGTCGGCGGTGCGGCTGCGGTCCACGCACAGCGACACGAAGGGGGCGGTGGCGCTGGTGGGGTTGGCGGCGACGTGCCGGACCAGCTCGCCGACCCACTGCCGGTAGGGCAGCGTGCGGACCTCGCAGCCGGCCGCGCGCATCCGCTCGATGACGTCCGACAGCATCGCGGGGCGGGGGTTGGTGAGGTGGTAGGTGCGGCCGTCGGTGTCCTGGCGGGTGGCGATGTGGACCACGGCCTCGGCGAGGTGGTCGACCGGGACGAAGTCCATCGGCAGGGCGATGTCGGGGGCCAGGCCGGTCTCGGCGATCGTCTTGAAGAGGGAGCAGATGGCGGTCTCGGTGTTGCTCACACCGCTCACCTGGTCGCCCGTCACCTCGTAGGGGCGGTGGACGGCCACCGGTAGTCCCTGCGCCGCCGCCTGGCGCAGCACCCCCTCCCCCACCCACTTGCTCTCGGCATAGCCCATGGAGAGCCCGTCGGCGTGGGCCAGTGGGGCGTCCTCGGCGACCTCGCGCACCCCGGCGGCGCCGGAGCCGGCGACGACGGCGACGGTCGACAGGAAGTGGACCGGGACGCGGCGGGGCGCGGCGAGGCGGATGATCTCCCGGGTGCCGTCCACGTTGGGGGCGCGCAGTTGTTCGTAGGGGTAGAGGAAGTTGACCTGGGCGCCGTTGTGCACGATCAGGTCGAGGCGGTCGGCGAGGTCGGCACGGTGGTCGGCCGGCAGTCCGAGGGCGGGCTCGGAGAGGTCGGCGGGGAAGCTCGTCACGCGCTGCCAGTCGGCCTCGTCGAGGTGCAGGCCGTAGCGGGCGAGGGCGGTGCGCACGCGCTGTTCGGCGTGGGCGGGGCTCGCGGCGCGGACGGGGCAGTGGACGCGGGCGGCGGTGCGGCGCAGCAGGGCGGCCAGGAGGAAGGAGCCGACGAAGCCGGAGGCACCGGTGAGCAGGACGTCCTTCGGGTCCCGGGGGCAGGGCGCGGGGCCCTGGGCTGGCGGGAGGCGGAAGCCGAGTTCGGTCTCGCGGGTGAGGTCGACGGTGGATTCCTCGGCGCCGGTCGGGGAACCTTCGCGGGCGGCGCGGACGGCGTCGGTGAAGCTCTTGAGCGTGGGCGCGGTGAGCAGGGCCCTGATGAGGGCGGAGCTGAGCGCGGCGTCGAGGCCGAGGGCGGCGAGGGTGCGGGTGACGGTCTCGGAGGCGAGCAGGGAGTCGCCGCCGAGGTGGAAGAAGTCGTCCTCGGGGGCGGGCCTGGTGCGCAGGACCTGCTGCCAGATCCCGGCGAGGAGGGCGGGCAGTCCTTCGGCCGGGCGCTCGGGCGGCGTCTCGTCGCCAGGACCAGCGGCGGCAGGACCAGCGGCGGCGGGACGGGCGGCGGCGCGCAGCCGCTTACGGTCGACCTTGCCGCCGCTGGTCACCGGGAAGTGGTCCAGGGCGACGAGCGAGGGGACGGCCTGCGGTGGAAGCCACCGGGCGCAGTAGCCGCGCAGCTCGGGCAGGGGCAGGTCGCCGCCGGGGGCGGCGGGGGTGATGTAGGCGGTCAGCGCGCCGTCGTCGGCCTCGACGACGGCCTCGGCCACGGCCGGATGGGCGCGCAGACGCGACTCCACCTCGTCGAGCTCGATGCGCGCGCCGCGCAGCTTCACCTGGCGGTCCGCCCGGCCGCGGTACTCCAGCAGACCGTCGGCGCTCCGGCGGGCCCGGTCGCCGGTGCGGTAGAGGCGTCCACCGGGTTCGACCTGCGGCAGGTGGACGAACCGCTGCGCGGTCAACTGCTCGTCGCCCGGGTAGCCGAGGGCCAGTCCGTCCCCGCCGACGTACAGCTCGCCTTCCTCGCCGGGTGCCGCGGGTGTGCCGTCGGCGCGCAGGACGTGGCAGGTGGTGGCGCCGAACGGGCGGCCGATGGGGACGTGCGCGGCGTCCTCGGGCAGCGGGCGCACCCGGTGGGCGGTGGAGACGACCGAGTTCTCGGTCGGGCCGTAGAAGTTGACCACGGTGGTGGCGGGGCAGGCCGCGAGGACGGCGTTCGCGAGCCGCGGGTCCATCGCCTCGCCGCCGGCCGAGACGAACCGCAGGCCGGCCATCGCCTGCGGGCGAGTCCGGGCGAGGAGGTGGAAGACGCTCGTGGTCAGGTAGGCGACGGTGACGCCCTGGGTGTGGAGGAGGTCCTCCAGGGCGGTCGGCGAGAGGAGTTCCTCGCGGTCGGCGATCACCAGGCAGGCGCCGGTGAGCAGGGCGCCCCAGATCTCGATCGTCGAGGCGTCCGAGGACAGGCCGTAGCCGTGCAGGATCCGGTCGCCGGGCCCGGGCGGGAGCAGTTCGCGGTCGGACAGGACGAGGCGGACGACGCCCCGGTGCGGGATCGCCACGGGCTTGGGGCGGCCGGTCGTGCCGGAGGTGAAGGCGACGTACGCGCAGTCGGTGGGCGCGGACGAGGCGCCCGCGATCGGGAGGGGCCCCGGTATCGCCTCCTCGTCGACCACGGCCGGGATGCTCACCCGCAGCCCGCGGACCCGCCGTACGGCGCCGGGCAGGGTGACGGCGGCGCGCAGTCCGGCGTCCTCGGCCATGGCCCGCAGGCGGGCCGGGGGCAGGTCGTCGTCGAGCGGCACGTACGCGCAGCCGGCCTTGAGGATGCCCAGCAGCGCGACCAGCGCCTCCAGGGAGCGGCTGCCGCACACGCCCACCGGTTCGCCCGGTGCGATGCCGGCGGCGAGCAGTCGGGCCGCCAGGGCGGTCGATCCGGTGTCGAGCCGGCCGTAGCTGAGGGTGCGGTCGCGGTACCGGGCCGCCGGTGCGTGCGGGTGCGCGGCCGCCTGCCGGGCGAAGAGCTCCGGGAGGGTGAGGTCCTGCGGGTAGTCGGGGAAGGGGGCGCCTGCCGCGGGGCGGGCGGCCGGGATGCGGATCAGGCGTGACGAAACATCGGTATCGGTCATTGGTCCTTCTCAAGAGGTCGGCTTCGTCGGCTGCGACTGAGGCTGAGGTGCCGTGCCGGTGCCGACAGTGGGCCGGGTCAGTCCGCGCTGTCGGCGGACGGATCGGCGGGCTCGGTGAAGTCGGCCGCGAAGGCCGCGAAGTCGGCGGTGCGCCAGCGCTGGGGGCGCAGGCGGAACAGGATGTCGTCCTTGAGCTGGTCGGCGGTGGTGTCGAGGTAGCCGCGGGCCTCGTCCGGGTCCAGGTAGCGGTGGGCCAGCGCGTCCCGGGCGGCCGGCGGCACCGGGTCCTCGACCGCGACGACGGGCCCCTCGACGCTCACGTACCGGTAGGGCCGCCGCTCGTCCTGCACGCAGAGGCCGAACCGGCCCGCGGCGCGCAGCAGCCGTCCCTTCACCGTCTCGCGCCCCGTCTGGACGAGGATCTCGCCTCCGGGCTCGTAGCCGTACCAGACCGGCACGCTCAGCGGCCCGCGGTCGCCTTCTCTGGGATCCGCGACGCTCAGCACTCCGACTCGCCGGTCGGCGAGGAAGCTTTCCCGGTCGTGCTGTGACATGGCGGGCAGCATCAGCCAATCCCCTTTTCTGGTAAGGACGTTGAGGTCAGCAGTGGCTCCTGTTCCGCCTTGGTCACGGCGGACGGCGCGTCACTTGCTCATCGGATGGAACGGCAACCACCGCTCGGGTGGCGTCGGCGCCGGTGCGACGAGGGGCCGCCGGTGCGCCCCGGCGGCCGGGGTCGTCTCCGCAGGAACAGCATGACGCTCTTGGCACGTACAGTTACCAGGAGATCACTCTAGTGTCGTGAACATGTCACTCACTGGCCTGAATCCGACCAGCTGCGACACCGCTGCGGGATCAGCGGAGCAGGGCCGGGTTGGGCAGTTGTGCCCAGTGGTCGCCGTCGGGAGCGAGCCGCATCGAGGTGAGGGCCTTGACCGGAAGCGGGTCCGTCAGGAGGGCGTGCAGGTCGGGGGTCGCCGGGAGGCCTCGGGCGGCGGCCGCCAGGATCGCGCCGAGGCCTGGTGCGTCTCCGGCCAGTGGGCCCAGCGCTCCGGTGAGCAGGCAGCCGAAGACCTTGCGGCGCAGGGCGGTGGGATCGTCGTCCAGGAGCCGACCGGTCATCGGCGGCCGGAGTCCGTGGCGGGCCAGGCGGGTTGGGCTGATCCGGATGTCGGCGAGGTCACGGTAGACCAGTCGCCGGGCTCGGCCCTGCCGGTCGAGGACGGCGAGCAGGTTCTGCCCGTGCGCTTCCAGGGCCACGCCCAGGTCGAGCAGGTCCAGGCAGACCCCCACGGCCAGGCGCGCGAACTCGGCGATCCGGTCCCGCCGTTCGTCGGCCGTCAGCGGTGCGAAGCATGCGGGTAGCTGCGCCACCGGCACCACGTGCTCTCCCGACCCCGCGCACGCGTACGGGGACTGACGCAGCACCGCGGCCAGATCCGGCGTGCCGTCTCCTGCCGCTGCCAGGGTCCGCGCGATGTGCAGTCGGCCTCCGAGGTGCTCCGCCGCCCGCTCCACGATCTCGGAGGTGGCCAGCGCGTGCTCCACCGAGTAGGCCGAGATGTCGCGTACCGCGGAGGTGAGTTGGACGCTCAGCGCGGTCTTGACGTGGATGTTCCCGCCGAGGGCGAGCGTTCGCAGGGACAGCATCGGATGGGCGTTCGGGCCGGGCCGCAGGGGTCGTCCGGTCAGGACGTGCTCCGCCTGCCAGGGGTGCACCGGGATCAGCACGAACCGGCCGTCGCGCAGGTCCGCCGGCCACGGGCCGCGCACCATGGCGTCGGCCACCGGTGCGAGCCGCAGACCCACCACCGGCCGGTGCTCCGGTGCGTACGCGAGCTGTTCGGCGGCCGAGAAACCCGGACGGGACCGGCAGGCGGGGTGGTAGGGGTGCCCGTCCGGTGACCGCTGCTCCCACTCCCACGGCATCGCGGGCGGCCCGGCGGGGTGCGAGGCGGTGCGGGAGAGCGCCATCGAGGCGACGCTGTGATCGAGCTCGCCGGCGAAACGCCCGCCACCGGGTACGGCCAGCGCCGTGAGCAGGTGGGCCGGATGGTCGAACGGGCGGCCGTCCAACTCCACGCGGGCGACGGCCGTCCCGGTGGCCCACGGATCCGACGGCGGTCCGTGCAGCACCCGCCCGTCCGCAAGCCGCAGGCTGATACCGTCCGGCCCGGAAACGCGTCCCACGATCCAGGGCAGCGGCTCGTGGACGAACCCCCGCCACAGCCGCGCCAGCACCGCGGACCGGGCCGCGGGCAGAGCGGTGAGATAGGCATCGACCAGCTCAGGGCGGATGTCGCCCAGCTGCACCGCCAGCTTCCGTTCAGCGGCACTGTCAGGCATATGACCTCCCGTCACCAGCTTGGCCGTTCCAGACATGATGACGGCCGGTGGATGATATTGGTGACCGATGGATGACTTCGCTCGGACAGCTGACGCACTGTCCGTTGCCCCGCTGCTCAACTGCCTTCTGCGCGAAGCCGTCGACCCGTCGGTGAACCCGTCCACCGGTCACATCGGTCACACCGTCCACCGGCTGAGGGCCACTGGCCGGCTGCTTCGTGTGCGCACCGGCCACCGGCCCTCCTCGCCCGAGCTGTGGACCGGTGCGACCTGGCACGCCCTGGACCACGCCGACCTCGTCGAGGTCGCCGCCCAGGAGATGCGTGCCGCCACCGGACGCTCCAACCCCGCCCTGGTCGCCGAGGCGACGGCCAGTCGCGCGGCCCTGGGGGCGATCCTCGAAGCCCGCGCCCGCGCCACCCCGCCCGAGCACCCGTGGCTGTGCTCCGAACAGGCGCTCGTCATGGGACACCCCTGCCACCCGGCCCCCAAGGCCCGCAGCGGTGGCGGCCCGCCCGCCGCCTGGCTGCGCTACGCCCCGGAGGCGTACGCGCGATTCCCGCTCCTGCTGCTCGGCGTCCGTGCCGACGCGGTGATCGACGAAGGCTGCACCCGCGTTCTCGACTCGCTGGGCCAGGCGCCGCCCGGCTACCGCCTGCTGCCCGTCCACCCCTGGCAGTTCGCCCTCACCCGCCACCTGCCGGCCGTGCGCACCGCCTTCGCCGAGGGGCGGCTCGTCCGGCTCGGCAGCACCCCCTGGCAGGCCCGGGCGACGTCCTCGGTGCGCACGGTCCACGTCCCGGGAAGCCCCGAGCGTCCCGGATCGGCCGATCTGTTCCTCAAGTTCAGCCTGGACGTGCAGATCACCAACGACGTTCGGCGGATGCGGCGGCACGAGCTCCGCCAGGGGCGCCGTACCGACCCGCTGGTCGCGGCCGCCTTCGCGGCCATGGGTGGCAGGGCGGCCTGGTTGGGTGAACCGGGATACCGTACGGTTCGCGGCCTCGAGGAGACCCTTCCGGTCCTGGTCCGCGACGGCCTGGACGAGCACTTGGTGCCGGGCGCCACCGCGGTACTGACCGCCGCGCTCACCGAAGGCTTCGACGGCAATCCGCTTGATCGCGTCGACGACCCACTGCGCTGGTGGGAGGCTTACCTGGGCCACCTGGTCCCGCCGGTGCTGGAGGCGTACGCGTGCCACGGTGTGGCGGTCGAGTGCCACCTGCAGAACACCCTGATCGCCGTGGACGCGGACGGCCATCCCGTCCAGTCCGTCTTCCGGGACGCCGAGGGAGCCAAGGTCGTTCCCGAGACGCCTCGCGAGGCGGCCTGGCGGCGCGTGGTGTACTGCCTCGTCGTCAACAACCTCGGCGAGATCGCCAACACCCTCGCGCACCGCTTTCCCCGGGTGGCCGGCGCGCTGTGGCCGGCCGCGCGACAGGAGTTCGAGCGGTGCGAGAAGGAGCTCGGCCTCCCGGAGGCGGCGGCGCTGCTGGCCGCGGCCACAGTGCCGGGCAAGGCCAACCTGCTCTCCCGCTGGCTCGACGCGGACGGCACCGAGCCCCGGTTCGTGCCCGTCCCCAACCCACTGGCCGCCACCCGGGGTCTTCCGTAGCGGACCGCCCGCGCCGCGCCCGGCCCGCGCGGCGGGGATTCGAAGGGTCCCGGGTTGGGCACCTTGCCTGCCGGGGCAGCGTGGGAGGGCCCGAGACGATCGGATGAGGACAGTGGGGCTGCGGTGGTAGGAGAAACCGACCGCGCTACCGGGGTTGAGGTCAACCCGGTCGCGGGACACATTGGAGCGGAGATCACCGGCGTCGACCTGGCGGACGATCTCGATGACGCCGTGATCGCGGCGATCAGGGCGGCGCTGCTGCGGTGGAAGGTCGTCTTCTTCCGGAACCAGCGACTGGACCACGCCGGGCACGTGGCACTCGCCCGCCGCTTCGGGCGCCCTGTCGTCTGGCCGCGACGCGGCAGCGCATCCCCGCCGGACGTGCCCGAGATCGAGACGACAGCCGATCGGCTGGAACTGTCCGGACGGTACGGCATGGACCGGACGGAGTGGCTTCACCGGCGCAACGACAGCCTGCTGCACCCTTGGCACTCCGACTGGAGCAACCACGTCGACCCGCCGGCCGCGACGATCCTGCGGGCCGAGACCGTGCCGCCTTACGGCGGTGACACCACCTGGGCCAACCTCGCGGCGGCCTATGCGGGACTGTCGGCGCCCGTGCGCGACTTCGTGGACGGACTGCGGGCCGAACACCGACTCGGAGTCGGCTACCAGCCGCGGCCCGGCCATGACGCGTACGTCGAGCACCTGCTCGGTCATCAGACGGCCACGGCCCACCCGTTGGTACGCGTCATCCCGGAAACCGGCGAACGCGTACTGTTCGTCAACGGTTTCTACGTCGAGCAGATCATCGGCCTCTCCCGCCCGGAGAGCCGGGCGGTCCTGGAGATGCTGCTGGAGCAGGCGGTCCGCCCCGAATACACGGTCCGGTTTCGCTGGGAGCCGGGCAGCGTCGCCTTCTGGGACAACCGGACCACCGTTCACATGGCCCCTCGTGACACCGCGCACCTCGACTTCCCGCGGATCATGCACCGGGTGTTGATCGCCGGAGAAGTGCCGACCGGTGTGGACGGCAAACCGTCAGAGCCCCTCACCCTCGGCGATCCGGAACTCCGGTGAGGCACCGGCCCTGCGGAGGGCGCGGGTAGAGGCCGACCCAGGCGGGGACGGACGGGGCGTCATCGTCGGGTCCCGGCGGTGAGCGGCCGCAGCCGGTGGACGTCGTCGAACAGGGCGCGCTCGGCCAGGTGGGCGGCGGTGAGGGCGGCCAGGGCAGCGGCGGAGAGCATCATGTACATCACGACGATCTGGTAGCGGATCGCGGTGAGCGGGTCGACGCCGGCCAGGATCAGGCCCGTCATCGCACCGGGCAGGCTGATCAGCCCGACGGTCCTGGTGGAGTCGACGGCGGGGATCAGCGCCGTGCGCAGGGTCGAGCGGAGATGGGGCGCGAAGGCGTCGACGGCGGGCAGGCCCAGCGCGAGGCGGGCCTCGATGGCGGGGCGCGCGGTGCGGGCCTCGTCGCGAAGGCGCACCAGGACCAGGGTGGTGGCCTGCATCGCGCCGGAGACCACCATGCCACCGACGGGGATCACCACCCGGGCCTGGGGGGCGATGACCCCGAGGGCGAGCAGCACGCCGAGGGTCGCGGCGGAGCCGACAGCGGCCGCGGTGGTGGCGATCGGCAGCGCGTGGGGCATCCCGGCGGAGCGGCCCGCGCAGACGCGCCCGGCCGTGATCACCATGAGCGCGAGCCAGCCGGCGGCTCCGGCCACGCCGGTGTTCTGGAAGACGAAGACCAGGATCGCGCCGACGGCGGTGAGTTGGACGCCGGCGCGGGCGGCGGCGACAGCGATGTCCCGGGCCAGGTGCAGCCGCTTGCGCCACGCCACCGCGATCGCCGGCAGCACCAGGGCGATGGAGGCGGCGACCCCGACCCAGGTCGGTACGGCCGTGTTCACGTGCCCTTCCGGAGGTAGTCGACACGGTCCGCCGGCCCCGAGGCGACCAGGCATCCGCCGCGCAGGACCAGGACGTGGTCGGCGACCCGGCGCGCCTGCGGCACGTTGTGGCTGACCAGCACCACCGCGAGCCCGTCCGCGACCAGGTCCTTGATCGTGTGCTCCACCGCCTGCGCACTCTCCGCGTCCAGCGCCGAGGTCGGCTCGTCGAGCAGCAGCACCTCCGGACCGACGGCCAACGCCCGTGCCAAGCAGACCCGTTGGGCCTCGCCACCGGACAGCCCCGCCGTGGCCCGCTCCAGCATCCCGGCCGGCAGGCCGACCCGCTCCAGCAGCACGGCCGCCTGGTCCTCCTCCAAGTCCGGGCGGCCCACCCGCAGGTCGTCGACCACACGGTCGGTGAGCAGCACCGGCTGCTGGCCGACCAGCCCGACCCGGCGGCGCAGCTCCAACACGTCGAGCTCAGGCAGCGGCCTGTCCCGGAAACGGACGACACCCGACGTCGGCTCGGCCAGCCGGTTCAGCAACCGCAGCAGCGTCGACTTGCCCGCCCCCGACGGCCCGACCAGCGCCGTGCACGCGGCGCCGGGGATCTGCGCCGAGAGGCCGTCCAGCAGCAGCCGCCCGGCGCGGCGCACAGTCACGCGGTCCAGGACGAATGACGAGGGCGCGTCCGCCCTGGGCCTTTCCCGACCGCCGGTGCGGGCGCGGTCGCGAACGGCGATGGCGAAGGGCTCGTCCACGGGCCTCCGTTGCTGGTGGGACGGCGGGCGGAGCCGTGCCGGTGGAGACGGGTTCGCCCGGGGCGTGCGGGTCGGGTGAGCAGCGGACCGGTGGCGGTGGCGGTGGCCTCGGCGATCCACTGCGCGGCGAGGTGGAAGTCGTGGGCGCCCACGTACCTGAACTCCTCGACCTCCGGCCGCCACCTGATCGGCATGCCGTCGCCGGCCTGGTTCCACCCGTGCGCCGGACCCGTGTGCCGGGCCGCGGCGTGCACGAGGCGGAGCTTGGCCAGGGTGACCAGGGAGGCGACACGCCGGTTCTGCGGCTGGACGGCGACGGAAGCGGTGTCGGGCAGACCGGCGGCCGGGGTGGCCCGCCTGGTCATGAATCGGTCCATGCGCCTCATCGTGCCGGTCCGACCGCCGACACCCGTGGTGATCATCACCGCGCCCACTCGTACGGATGACGGACCGCTGTTCAACACTGACGGGCGGCCCACCCGAGACGGTGGCCACCCCTCGGTGGGCCTCCCCACGTCCGGCAGTCCACGGGGTTGTCCGCGTGTGAAGCAGCACTGAGACGGGTTTCTCCCTCTTCGCGCTGGTCGGGCGCTTCTCCGTGGCGGTCCACCGTTTCGAACCGAGGGTCCACCGCGACATCCTGGCCATCACGCTGACCCCGTCTGTGGATGACCCCGCCGCTCGCGGTCTGCCACCCGCTAACCGGCGGCGGCTTCGCGGGTTCGCTCGTAGTGGCGCCGGGCCTTCATCCGATTGCCGCATCTGGCCATCGAGCACCAGCGCGCCTTGTTGGGCTTGCTCCGGTCGAGCAGGAACAGCCGGCATTCGGCGTTGGCGCACGGCCGCAGCCTGCCCGCCATCGTCTCCTGCAGGGAGCCCCAGGTCAGGAGCGCCTGTACGGCCAGCTCTCGGTCCTCGGGGACGTCCACCGCCCAGGTGATGCCGCCGGGTGTGACCTCGGGACGGGAGGTGACACCGTCCAGGAGCGGCGACAGCGATGCTGCCGGTGCAAGGCCGCGCACCACGGCCTCTTCTACCGCGAGGCGGGCGACGCCAACACCCCGACGGTCGTGCTGCTCCACGGCTTCCCGACCAGCTCACACATGTTCCGCGGGCTCATCCCGGCCCTCGCGGACCGGTACCACGTCATCGCCCCGGACCACATCGGCTTCGGGCAGTCCGCGGCCCCGTCGCACGAGGACTTCACCTACAGCTTCGACGCCCTCACCGAGGTCACCGCGGGCCTGCTCCAGCAGCTCGACGTCAACCGGTTCGCCATGTACGTCCAGGACTACGGCGCGCCCATCGGCTGGAGGCTCGCCCTGCAGAACCCGGGCCGGATCACCGCGATCATCACCCAGAACGGCAACGCCTACGAGGAGGGGTTCGTCCGCTCGTTCTGGGACGGCCTGTTCGCCTACGCGGAGAACCCGAACCCCGAGACCGAGGCCCCACTGCGCGGCGCCCTGACCATCGACGTCACCCGCTGGCAGTACCTCAACGGCGTCGCGGACCCCACCCTGGTCAGCCCCGACAACTGGGTCCACGACCAGGCCCTGCTGGACCGGCCCGGCAACGACGAGATCCAGCTCGCGCTCTTCCGCGACTACCCCTCCAACGTCGCCCTGTACCCGAAGGTCCACCAGTACTTCCGCGACTCCCAGGTGCCACTGCTGGCCGTCTGGGGCTCCGGGGACGAGATCTTCGGCCCCGCCGGCGCCGAGGCGTTCCGCAACGACCTGCCCAAGGCCGAGATCCACCTGCTCGAGTCCGGCCACTTCGCGCTCGAGAGCCACCTGGAGGAGATCGCCCAGCACATCCGCGACTTCCTCGGCCGCGTCATCGGCTAAGGAGGCAACGACAGCCGGCCGCACCTGGGCCCCCATCCCGTGCACACCGCTGGAACGCCGGACCGAGTGCGGACATGGATCGCCACGACAGCATCGGAAACGTCAACCGAGACAACCAGCACATTGGCCAACTGTGGTCACAGTGTGGCCAGTTCAACAGAACACAGTCAGAGGTTGCCCACCGGCAGACCAGCCGGCGACGGCCCCGGGATGAACTCCGGCCACGAAATCCCGCCAGAGCCACCTAGCTGAGTACGCGGACACGTGTTCGGACAAACGTGGCTACGCCTTCTCTGGCGCGTCGTCGGCAAACCTGTGGCCTTGGGTGCGGAGCCAGCGCCGGATCGCCTCCGTGTGGCGGATGGCGGTTGCGTGCAGGGCTGGACCGGTCCTCGCGGCGGCGGCCTCGCGACCGATTCGGGCGGCATCCTGCTCGGCGGCCTCGACAACGGCGCTCGCGACCCAGTCGTCGACGACGCCTTCGCTCTTCCACCGGGCGAGCCGGTTGCGCGCGGCCCGGTATGCGGCCTGGGCTTCGGCCGCCTGGGTCTGTTGAGCGGCCCGCTCCCAGTACCGCGTGCGGTTGGTGAGGTATGCGTCGATGGCGCTGCGGGCCATGGCGCCGTCCCGCTCGGGATCGTGCTGAGGGCTCGTCATACGGGAAGAATAAGAGAGCGCCGACGGGTCGGCCCGCTGCCCGGCCACAAGCACCGGGAGCTGTGCGGCGGCCCGCTCGGCGGTCTCCTCCTCGACGTCATCGGCTGCCGACAGGACCGAGAAGGTCCGCCGGGCCGCTTGATCACAGGGCGAGGGCGGGTCTATCGCCCCGACGGATCACCGTCCAGTAAGGCTTGGTCAAACGACAAGGTCAGAGCCTGTAGTCGATCCTCTGCTCCTGCATCAACTTGCCCAGCTCCGTGTCCGACAACGGGTGCAGAGTGTTCAGGACATCGCGTAGCCCGGCTTCGCCGAGGGTCTGACTGGTGACCTCCACGTCCCGGTAGCGCCGGGTAAGGGTGACAGCGTGAGAGGGACCGCGAACCGTGACCATCTCGCCGCGCGCGTCCACCGTGCAGTTCACTCCCTGCTCCGAGGGCTCGGGGCATCGAGGAGTCGGTGTGAGCGGCGGGCGCACCACGAGACCCACGTGCCCGGACTCGTACCCCTCGCGGACAGGCCGGTAGTCGACATTGAAGGAGGCCGGGCCGACGTGGACGCTGGACGCGTGCATGCCCGGCGGCGCGGCGCCGAGGTACAGCAGCTCCGGGTGTTCTCGGTACCGCGCGATGCCTGCCTCCTGCCGGCCGTGTTGTGCCTGCGACGGGCCGATGAAGCCCCCGTAGGCCACCGCGACCGCCAGCACGGCCAGCGAGCCCAGCCTCACCCACCTGCTCGGCACGAAGAACGCCGCGGCCACAGCGTACGGCGCTCCCGTCAGCGCGATCCGGGTACCGGCGCTTCCCAGGTCAACGTCCGCGTTGTAGGCGGCAACACCGGCCAGGAGGCCGAGCGCGCCAAGCACGCGGCCGGTGGGTCGAGGCATGTCCGCGGCCTCACGCGAATAGTGGACCGATTCTGTCCACTATTTCTCCTAGCCTGCGACGTGCACACCTCCAGTACAGCCAAGGAGATCCCCATGGACTTCGTCTC
>NZ_JBHVVI010000136.1:0-22223 GCF_042883685.1 Kitasatospora sp. NPDC058190 | reverse complement strand
CGACTGCGGGTCAGTGCTCGGTCGGGGTGCCGGCGGACCCGTCCGCGAGGGTGAGGTGGGCCGCCATCTCCTCGTGGGTGGGGGCCGGCGGCAGGGTGCGGGTGCGTTCCGGGCGCAGCCCGTCGAGGAAGACGCCGAGGTGTCGTGCGGCCAGCGCGGCGGCCTGCTCGGGCGGGAGGTGGGGCAGGGGGCGGCAGATCAGGGCGGCGGTGGCGATCAGGTCGACGACGGTGACGTCGGGGCGGAGGGCCCGGCGGGCACGCCCTTCGGCGAGGATCTCCTCCAGCGTGGCGGCGATCTCCCGTTGCAGTTCGCGGGCCTGGGGATCGTTCGTCCTGGGGCCCCCGATGAGCGGCAGCGAGAGCAGGTCGCGGTTGTCGATCAGGCCCTGAAGAAAGGTCTCCACGGCCGTGAGCGGATCGGTCCGGGCCGTGTCGGCCGCCGTGCGGGCGGTGTCGAGCGCGAGGGTGAATCCGTCCAGGGCGACCTGGGCTATCAGGGCGTCGCGGTCGGGGAAGCGCCGGTAGAGGGTGGCGATGTTCACGCCGGCCCGGCGCGCGATCTCGTCCAGGGGGACAGAGGTGCCCGACTCGCGGAAGGCGGTGCGCGCCGCGGCCAGGATCTGGGCGCGGTTGCGCGCGGCGTCGGCGCGCAGCCGCGGGGTCCCGCCTCGCCCTGGAGTGCTGCCGGTCACCGTGGTCCACCTCTGCTGTCGTCTGCCGTCCTGCCCTGCGTGCGTGCCGAGCGTACGACAACCAGGATAAGTGAAGGATTTCCTGCGGTTAGTGTTAGCCTCGTCGTGTCGGCCTGAGGGGCACGACGGCTGGAACCAGAGCCTTTGCCGCTCCTGTGCTCGCGCGCCGGTGGCGGCAGGAAGGAACGAAGACCCATGGCATCAGTGGGCAGCAGCCGCTTCGCGGGCAAGGTCGCGGTGGTGACCGGAGGCAGTCGGGGGATCGGCGCCGCGGTCGCCGTGCGGCTGGCGGCGGAGGGGGCGGCGGTCGCCATCGGCTACCGCGGCAACCAGCAGGCTGCGGACGAGGTGGTGGCCGCGCTCGCGGCCGACGGCGGCAGGGCGCTCGCCATGCGCGCGGACGTCGCCGACCCCGAGCAGACCAAGGCCCTGATCGAGCGGGCGGTGTCCGAGTTCGGGCAGCTGGACGTGCTGGCCTCGTGCGCCGGCATCGAGCACTTCGACGCCCTGGAGAACATCACCCCGGCCGACTTCGACCGCGTCTTCACCGTGAACACCCGCGGCCAGCTGTTCGCCGTCCAGCACGCCGCCGCCCACATGCGCGAGGGCGGGCGGATCGTGCTCACCTCCTCGGTGAGCGCCTCCCGCGCGGTGTTCGGCCACACCCTGTACGCCTCGTCCAAGGCGGCCGTGGAATCCATGGTCCTCAACCTGTCCGCGGAGCTGGGCCGGCGCGGCATCACCATCAACGCCATCGCCCCCGGCGGCACCGCCACCGACATGGCCGCGGAACACGCCGCCGGCTACCAGCACCCCCAGCTCAGGGAGTCGATGCCGCTCTCCCGATGGCTGTCCGTCCACGGCGCACTCGGGCGCCTGGCCCAGCCCGAGGAGATCGCCGCGGGCTACGCCTTCCTCGCCTCCGACGACGCGGCCTACATGACCGGCCGCACGCTGCCCATGGACGGCGGCTTCTTCTAGGCGGCTCCCTCCAGAAACAGACCCCCGTGCCGAGCCGGCCCGGCGCTCGCGCCTGCCAGGGCCGACTCGGCGCGGGTACTTCACAAGCAAGTCCCCACGGCCGAAGCCCAGTTGGCGCCGACCACAGTCCCCCACCGCACGCCGCGCGTCAGCGGCGGAAAGACCCATGCACCACACCACGCCCCCGTCCCCGCACCCCTACCCCGAGGCCGCCGAGCCGACTCCGTCCGACCCGTCACCCGACCGGCCGGCGTCGCCGTCCGTGGACGAGCCGACCGTCCCCCACCCGCGGGCCGCGGAGCGACACGGCCGCCACGCACTGCTCGACACCGAGCCCGGTATCGCCGCTCCCGTGCTCGCCGCGGGCGCCGGACTGCTCAAGGCCATGCTCGTCCCGGTGGTGACGGCGCTGGCGATCGGGACCGCGTTCGTCGCCGTGTACCTGGCGGCCTTCCACGCACCCACGGCCCACCACCAGCCGCTGGGCATCGCCGCCTCCGACCAGCAGGCCGCCCGCGCCGAACTCGCCCTGAACGACAGCGCGCCCGACGCCTACACCTTCCACCGTTACCCCAGTGCCGCCGCAGCCCGCGACGCCGTCGCGCACGACCGGGTGCCCGCCGCCCTGGTCGCCGAGGGCAACAGCACGGTGCTCCTCGCGGCGGGCGCCCAGGGCCCGTCCACCGTCGGAAGCCTGCAGGCCGCCGCCACCGCGGCGGCCGGCCATCCGGTAGCGGTCCAGGACGTGGTACCGCTGGCCTCCGGCGACAGCCGCGGACTGTCGGTGTTCTACGCCTCCTTCGGCGTGGTGCTGGCCGGCTTCCTGTTCTCGGTGGCCTCCTACCAGATCGCCCCGCGCCTGCCGCTGGCCGCCCGGGTGGCCTCCACCGTGGTCTTCGCGACCGCGAGCGGCACGATGGTCGCGCTCATCGGCCACCAGGCCCTGCACGCCCTGCCGGCCGCTTTCACCACTGTGGCCGTGATCGCGGGCCTGTTGGCGATGGCCACCGCCACCGCGGCCGGAGTGCTGCTGCGGCTCTTCGGCCCCCTCGGCATGCCGGTGGCGTCGGTGGTGCTGCTGATCCTCGGCAACGCCACCTCCGGCGGCATCCTGCCGACCTCCTTCCTGCCGCCGTGGCTGGCCCCACTGGCGCAGGTCATGCCCCCGGCCGCCGCCGTACGCGCCCTGCGCGGCGCCGGTTACTACCACTCCGCGCACCTGACCGACGGCCTCGTCCTGCTCGCCGCCTGGATCCTCGGCTGCCTGGCCGTCCAGTACGTCCTCGACCTGCGCGCCGCCCGGAAGGCGGCGGCCGGAAGGAGCGTCGGCGGGGCCCTGCGGGTCTGACAACTCTGCGCGCGATCCCGATCGAATGATACAAATTGATCAGACAGTGATTCGTGCGCGCGGCACGCAGACCTAGCCAGGGGAGACCATGACCGGCACGGCAGAGGAACGGCGGGCCACGATCGTGGAGGTGGTCCGAGAGCTGGGCACGGTCCGGGTCGTGGAGCTCGCCGAACGGCTCGGCCTGGCGGCCGTCACGGTGCGCCGGGACGTCGCGGCACTGGCCGACGCGGGGGAACTGCACCGTTCGCACGGGTCGGTCTCGATGCCCTCCGGGGCCGCCGTGCCGGAGGGGCGTGATCGCGTCGTCGGCATGCTGGTCCCCACCGTGGGCTCGTACTTCGACGAGATCATCGAGGGTGCCCGCGCCGCCGCCACGGCCGTCGGGGCCCGCCTGGTGCTCGGCATCGCCCCGTACGAGGCCGGGGAGGACCGGGCGCAGGTGGACCAGCTCCTGGAGTCCGGCGTGGACGGCCTGCTGGTCACCCCCAACTGGCTGTCCGAGGGCCCCACCGGGCGCAGTGCCTGGATCTGCGAACTCCCGCTGCCCACCGTCCTGGTGGAGCGCCGAGCCCCCGCCGACAGCCCCTGCGCGGACCTGGACTCGGTCGGCTCCGACCATCACCACGGCGTCATGCTGGCGCTGCGCCACTTGGCCGGGCTCGGGCACCGTTCGGTGCTGCTGGCCGCCCGCATGGACAGCTGGACGGCGCACCAGGTGCGGGCCGGCTACGCGGAGGCCGTGCGGCTGCTCGGTCTGGAAGCGCGGCCCGTGATCGACATCGAGCATCCGGGCCGCGACACGGAGGCCGTCGCCGCCCGGATCGCCGAGGGCGTGGCGGACGGCGTGCGCGCGGTGCTCGTGCACAACGACCAGGAGGCCATCCAGCTGGTGCCGGTGCTGCGTGCCCGCGGGCTGCGGGTGGGCGAGGAGGTGGCGCTGATCTCGTACGACGACGTGTTCGCCGCCCTGGCCGCCCCGCCGCTGACCGCGGTCGCCCCGCCGAAGCGCGCGGTCGGCGCGGCGGCGCTGGAGCTCCTGCTGCGCCGGCTCGGCAGCGGTGGTGAACTCCCGGTCCACCACCTGCAGTTGCTGCCGGAGCTGAAGGTCCGCACGTCCTGCGGCAAGGCGGTCTGAGACGGCCTGAGGTGGTCTGAGGCGGCGGTCCGGGGGATCGTCAGCGGAGTCGGGCGAGGTGGCGGGCGCCCGGCCCGAGCAGGGGCGCCAGCGGGGCGGCGTCCGGGAACCACGGGGCCTCGTACTCCCAGGACACCCAGCAGTCGGCCGGCAGCAGGCGCAGGCACTCGGCGATCGGCAGCACGCCCGCGCCGAGCGGCAGCGGGCTCAGGTCCTGCGGCCCGGCGATGTCCTTGACCTGCACGTAGCCGAGGTGCGGGGCGAGCGCGGCGAAGGTCTCCGCGGGTTGCTCGCCGGCCAGGTGGGTGTGCATCAGGTCCCAGAGCGCGCCGACGGCCGGGTGGTCGACCAGCCGGAGCAGACGGGCCGCGTCCCGTCCGCCGCGGTGCGAGTCGTGCGTCTCCAGCAGGATGCGGACGCCGAGCCGCTGGGCCGTGTCGGCGGCCGCGGCGAGGCGTCGGGCCGCGCGGTGGTCGGCCTCCTCGGCAGGGCCGTCCCCGCCCCGCGGGAAGACGCGCAGATGGCGGGCGCCCAGGTCGGCGGCCAGCCGGAGCTGCTCACGCAGCGCGCGGACCGGTGGCTCGTCGGCGCCCGGGGCGGCGATGCCGAGGTATCCGGCGAGGGCGAGCGGGGTGACGCCGAAGGCCGCGAGGGCCTCGCGGGCGTGGCGCCGTTCGACAGGAGGCATGGCGGGGTGCACGGGTTCGCCGGGAGCGCAGCGCAGTTCGAGGCCCTGCCAGCCGTGTGCGGCGGCGAGCCGCAGGGCCGTGGTGAGGGGCAGGCCGGGCAGGCCCAGGGTGGAGAAGGCGAGTCGCACGGAGGTCAGCGCTTCCGGAGGACGGTGACGAGGGGCGTGGTGGCGGGGGTGAGGAGGACGTGGTGCTCGGTGCCGTCCGGCCAGCGCACGCGGATCCGGGACTTCTCCGTCTCCACCGTGACGGCCTGGATCGGCGGGGCGGCCTGGCCGGCGAGCCCGGCCGCGCTGACGAACAGCGCCGTCCCGCCCGTGGTGCGGCCGGTCAGGACGGGGACGGCGCCCACGCTGCCGAAGGCCGTGCCGTGCGGCAGCCGGTGCGAGCACGCGGACGTGTAACCCTCGACGCCCTCCAGTGCCGAGGTCAGCCGGGTGCCGTTCGCACGGGTGGTGGTCACCCAGCCGAGCAACCCGTCCTCCCCGTACCGCGCCGTGCTGCCCGCCACCGCCCAGCCGCTGTGCCGAACCTCCGTACCCGGGAGGGCGCCGGTGACGAGGTGGACATGGACTTCCTGTTTTTAACGGGTTCCGTTGGCCCCACCCTTACGAGTTCCGTTGGCCCCACTTCTGCGCTGAACAGGTGAGGGCGCGAGGAAGGGGTGGAGAGTTCCGGGTTCGTTTGGCCCCACTCCCTCGATCGGGTGAGGTTTCACCGCTGACCGCCCGTTGGAGTGGTGGCGTCGGTGGGGAGCATCGTTCGGCCGGTAGCGTGTGATGAGCCCCGCCCGGATCGCGCCCCCGACAGGATGCGTTCGGGCGGGCGTTGTGTGTCTGGGGAGCTGCCAGTGCCGGCTGCGAGGATTCTGGGCATGAGTGACCCACTCCGCCGCATTGATGACGCTCTTTGAAATTCCCCGCCCCCACGCTCTGATGCTGGCCAGGGCCCTTCGCCGCCACCAGGTGCGGCCGCACGGCCGACCATCGCGGGCCGCGGTCCCGACCTGTCGCCGCTGAGGAGGGTCCCGTGCCCTCACCCCTCACCCACGGCGCGGACAGCTCGACCTGATCCGCGGCCTTAACCGGCTTGGCAGCGCCCCCAACTACGTTCGGCGCCAGGCCGGTTAACAACACCCGCGATCCCCCGGCGCGGAGGGGTACCCAACGCTTTCCAGGCGCCTACGATGCCGGACACCCAATGGGAAACCGTGAATGAGGTGCCATGCGAGCACGACCGGCCTTGGTATTGATCCACAGCCCCCTCGTGGGGGCATTGACTTGGCAACCTGTCGCGAGAGCATTGCGCGCTCGCGGGCACGCGACGATCGTGCCCTCGCTGGCGAAGGCGTTCGGGGACGCGGGACCGCACTATCCGAGACTCGCCGCGGCCGTCGCAAAAGAAATCGACCGGCACCAAGACGGGGGACCAATTGTGCTGGTCGCTCACAGCGGCGCCGGCGCTCTGATGCCCGCAGTGGCCAGCGCGACAACGGCAGAGGTCGTCGGCACGATCTTCGCCGATGCCCTCCTGCCCCACCCCGGCCGAAACTGGTTCGACACCGTCCCACAGGACCTGCGCGAGCACTTGCGCGGACTCACTCGGGACGGGCGCCTGCCGCCCTGGAACGAGTGGTTCCCGGCGGGCACCATCGAGCAGCTCCTGCCCGACCCACAGATGCGCGGACGCTTCTGCGACGAGCTGCCCCGCCTGCCCCTCACCTACTTCGAGGAGCCCGCTCCCGACCATCCGAGCCCAGCTCCCTTCGGCAGTGCCTACCTACAGCTCAGCGATGGCTACCAGGACGAAGCTCTCCAAGCCGAGCGGGAAGGCTGGCGCATCACCCGTCGATCCGCTCACCATCTAGCGATGCTCACCGAACCGGAAGACATCAGCAGGGCATTGGAGGAACTGACACCCAGTTAATTCCACGAACGGTATGCCCTGATCGCCCAGGTCTGAGCTGTGCCGGGTGGGCGCCCGTGCGATGGCGCCCACCCGCGATGCGGTGTGCCGGACGGTCAGGCCAAGGCGTCGGCTTGATGCTCCAGCGAACAGATGATCCAGTCGATTGCGGTGTCGAAGCCGTAGTGTTCGTTGACCGCCTGGTCGACGTGCTCGTCGGCCGAGGTGAAGAAGTCGGCCAGGCCGCGGAGGAACCCGGCGAGTTCGGCCGGGTCGTCCGGGCCCGTGCCGGTCATGCGGCGGCGGCCTTTCGCTTGGCGGTGGTGCTGGCGAGCCGGTAGGACTCGGTGCCGGTCTCGATGATGTGGGCCTCGAAGGTGAGCCGGTCGACGATGGCCTGGCACAGCCGCTTGTCGGTGAACGTCTCGTCCCACTCGACGAACGGCCTGTTCGAGGCGATCGCGATCGCGTGGCGTTCCTCGCGCTCGGTGAAAATCTGGAACAGCAGTTCGGCTCCGTGTCGGTCCAGCTTGACGTAGCCGAGCTCATCAAGACACAAAAGGTCGACGCGGCCGTACTTCTTGATCGTGCGGCCGAGCTGCTTGTCGTCGGCGGCCTCGGCGAGCTCGTTGACCAGGTTCGCGGCGGTCGTGTAGCGGACCCGGCCGCCGGCCTCGGCGATCGCGGTGCCGATCCCGATCAGCAGGTGTGACTTGCCGGTGCCGGAGTCGCCGATCAGGCAAAGCGGCTGGCCGGCCTGGACCCAGCCCATCGTGGTGAGGGTGTTCACGACCGCCGGTGAGACGTTCGGGTTCTTCTCGAACTTGAAGTCCTCGATCCGCTTGGAGCGCGGGAAGCCCGCCTCCTTGACCCGTCGGGCCTTGCGCCGCTCGTCGCGGTCCTCGCACTCGCTCTCCAGCAGCTCGGCCAGGAAGTCCGCGTAGGAGGAGTGCTCTCGCAGAGCCTGGCCGGCGAACTCCTCCCAGCGTCCGCGGATGGTGGTCAGCCCCAGCATTCGGCACGCGGAGTCGATGGCGACCGCCGGGTCGGCCTGCCGCTGTCCGGGCAGGCCGGAGGAAGCCCAGGACCCTCGCGAGGCGGGGGCCTGGGTGGTGCTCTGCGTCATGCTGAGCCTTTCGAGGTGAGGGAAAGCAGCTGGCCGTAGGCGGCCAGCGACGGCGCCGGACGGGTGTCCGGCGGCAGATCGGGACGCTTGGCGGGCAGGGAGATCACCCGTGCCGTCACGATGTCCTCCCCATCCCCGGGTTCGACCGGGGCGGGCGGCGCGATGACGACCGGCGGCGGACCACCGGCCGCCGCGAGAGCCTTGCGGGCCTCGATCGCCACCAGATCCGGGGCGGTCGACCCGGCGTCCAGCACCGCGCTCATGCCCGCGATGACGGCCTCGGCGGGAAGGCGGCGGTGCAGCAGCAGGACCTCGATCAGCGCCCGGGTGCCGGCCTGCGAGCCGTGGGCCTCGCGGGCGGCGGCCCAGAACGCGTCGTGGACCGCGGTGAAGGAGCCGTCCGCGCGGGCCTGGGCCAGGCCTGTGGAGCTTTCCAGCGCGCCGGGCTTGGCCCGCAGGATCTCCAGGTAGTGGTCCAGCAGGTCCCGGTAGCCCCAGCGGCCGGCCAGACGCGGGTGGCGAGCCACGACCTTGTGCCGGTCGAAGACGATCACTTCGTCCGCCCGCAGCGACACCCTCACGTGGCGGCCGATGAACCGTGCAGGCACCGAGTACTGGTTCTGGCGGATCGTCACCCGCGAGGTCTTGGAGACCTTCGGGTGCGAAGTGAGCCCGATGTCGAACTCGTCCAGCGGCAGAGGCCGCAGCAGCGGCTGTTCCTCACGGAAGTCGAAGCCGACCGACGTCGGGCGGTTGTCGATGTGCCGGGCATCCTCGGTGGCCTCGATTCTCTCGATCCGCTCGTTCAGGTCCGCCAGATCGTCGACCTCCGGGACCGGGACCAGGTGGTTTCGCCGGAACCTGCCGCCCTCGTGCTCGACCCCGCCTTTCTCGTGGGCGCCGTCCTTGTGTTCCTGTTCCAGTTCACCGCGATCTGGAACAACTTCTTCCTGCCGCTGGTGATGCTCTCCGACAGCAGGCTCTTCCCGGTCAGCCTCGGTCTGTACTCCTGGAACACCCAGACCCGCGCCTTCCCGGACACCTACCCGCTGGTCGTCACCGGCTCGCTGCTCGCCGTCGTCCCGCTGGTCGTGGCGTTCGTCGCCCTGCAGCGGCACTGGAAGGCCGGCCTCACCGCGGGAAGTGTCAAGTGACCGTTCCGACCGTCCACGTCGATGACTCCCCGGAGATCCGCGTGCCCCACCCCCCGACCGCCCCCGACCACGGGCCGACGTCCCGCGCCGGTGCCCGGCCCCGCCCGCGCGCCGTCCTCGCGATGCAGTCCGGGCTCGTGGAGCGGCTGTTCGACCGCCGGACGCTGACCCGGCTCACCCAGCTCGCCGAGCTCGACCCCGGGCTCGTCCTCGACGACTTCACCACCTCCGAGGCCCGCGCCGCCCTGGGCGACGCCGAGGTGATCGTCAGCAGCTGGGGCTGCCCGCCCCTCGACCGCGCCGTGCTCGACGCCGCGCCCCGGCTGCGCGCCGTCATCCACGCCGCCGGGTCGGTCAAGCACCACATCACGGACGCCTGCTGGGAACGCGGCATCCAGGTCGCCTCCGCGGCCTGGGCCAACGCCCTGCCGGTCGCCGAGTACACCGTGGCCGCCGTGCTGTTCGCCAACAAGCAGGTGCTGCGCAGCAGCGCCGACTACCGCGAACTCCGCGCCGGGTACGACATCCTGGCCGCGTACGGCACCGCCGGGAACTACCGCCGAACGGTCGGCATCGTCGGCGCCTCCCAGATCGGCCGCCGGGTCCTCGAACTGCTCCGCCCGTACGACCTGGACCTGCTGCTGCACGATCCCTACCTGGATCCGGACGAGGCCGGCGCGCTCGGCGCCCGGCTGGTCCCGCTCGACGAACTGTGCGCGCTGAGTGACGTGGTGAGCGTCCACGCGCCCCAACTCCCGGAGACGCGAGGGCTCATCAGTCGTCACCGGCTCGCCATGATGAAGGACGGGACCACGCTGGTCAACACCTCGCGCGGCGCCCTGATCGACCAGGACGCGCTGACCGGCGAACTGGTCGCCGGGCGCCTGAGCGCGGTGCTCGACGTCACCGACCCGGACGTTCCGCCCGAGGACTCGCCGCTGTACGAGCTGCCCAACGTCCTGCTCACCCCGCACGTCGCCGGGTCGCTCGGCACCGAGCTGCACCGGATGGCCGCGGCGGCCGCCGACGAGCTCGCCCGCTACGCCGTCGGCCTGCCCTTCGCGCACCCGGTGCTGCCGCGGGATCTGCCCCGATCCGCCTGATGTTCCGTCAATTCCCTTTCGTGTCAACGACCTTGTGAAAGAGGAGTGCCATCCATGTCCCGCAGGGTAATCGGCGTCGTGATGAACGGCGTCACCGGTCGCATGGGCTACCGGCAGCATCTGGTCCGCTCGATCCTGGCCATCCGTGAGCAGGGTGGCCTGGCTCTCGGCGACGGTCAGGTGCTGTGGCCCGAGCCGATCCTGGTCGGCCGCAGCGCCCACAAGCTGAAGGAACTCGCCGACCGGCACGGGCTGGAGCACTGGACCACCTCGCTGGACGAGGCGCTCGCCCACCCGCTCGCCGAGGTCTACTTCGACGCCCAGCTCACCAAGGTGCGCGAGGCGGCCATCCGCCGGGCCGTCGCGGCCGGCAAGCACATCTACACCGAGAAGCCGACCGCTGAATCCCTCGACGCAGCGCTGGAGTTGGCCCTCCTCGCGCGGGAGGCCGGGGTGTGCAACGGCGCGGTGCAGGACAAGCTCTTCCTGCCCGGACTGCTCAAGCTCAAGCGGCTGGTCGACGGCGGCTTCTTCGGCCGGATCCTCTCCGTGCGGGGCGAGTTCGGCTACTGGGTGTTCGAGGGCGACTGGCAGTCGGCGCAGCGCCCGTCCTGGAACTACCGGGCCGAGGACGGCGGCGGCATGATCCTCGACATGTTCCCGCACTGGCGCTACGTGCTGGACAACGTCATCGCCCCGGTCCGTTCGGTCTACGCGCACACCGCCACCCACATCCCCTCGCGGGTGGACGAGCAGGGCGACACGTACCGGGCGACCGCCGACGACGCCGCGTACGGCATCTTCGAGCTGGAGGGCGGCATCACCGCTCAGATCAACTCCTCCTGGGCCGTGCGGGTCGACCGCGACGAGCTGGTGGAGTTCCAGGTCGACGGCACCGAGGGCAGCGCCGTGGCGGGCCTGCGCAACTGCCGCTTCCAGCACCGCGCGGCCACCCCCAAGCCGGTGTGGAACCCGGACCTGCCGGCGACCGAGCCGTTCCGCGCGCAGTGGCAGCAGGTGCCGGACAACGGCGAGTTCGACAACGGCTTCAAGATCCAGTGGGAACTGTTCCTGCGGCACGTCGTCACCGGCTCGGAGTACCAGTGGGACCTGCTGGCGGGCGCCAAGGGCGTCCAGCTCGCCGAACTCGGCCTGCGCTCCGCCGCCGAGGGCCGCCGCCTGGACGTGCCGGAACTGGAGATCTGACCGCCATGCCCCCACTCAACCCGCTCGACCCGCTCAACCCGCTCGGCGCCGAGGGCATCCGCGTGCGCGAGCCCGCCCCGCCGCCACTCCGCCTTCCGGCGCCCACCGGCCGGGTGGCCTTCGCCGCCGCCCACGTGGTCGCCGACCCGTACGGGGAGAACACCCCCGGTGCCCCGGCCGCCGTCGACTGGGACACCACCCTCGCCTTCCGACACCACCTGTGGGGCCTCGGCCTCGGCGTCGCGGACGCCATGGACACCGCTCAGCGCGGCATGGGCCTGGACTGGGCCGCCACGCGCGAGCTGATCACCCGCTCCGGCGCCGAGGCCCGGTGCGTCGGCGGACGACTGGCCTGCGGCGTCGGCACGGACCAGCTTCCCGCCGGCGACGCCGCATTGACGGACATCCTGGCCGCCTACGAGCAGCAGCTGGACGTCGTGGAGGCCGCCGGAGCGCAGCCCGTCCTGATGGCCAGCCGCGCGCTCGCCGCCGCGGCCGCCGGACCGGAGGACTACCTGCGCGTCTACGGCCGGTTGATCGGTCAGGCCCGTCAGCCCGTCATCCTGCACTGGCTGGGGGAGATGTTCGACCCGGCGCTGGCCGGCTACTGGGGCTCCCGGGACCTCGACGAGGCGACCGGGACCGTCCTCACGCTGATCCGGGAGCACGCCACCCGGATCGACGGCATCAAGGTCTCGCTGCTCGACGCCGACCGCGAGATCCTCCTGCGCCGCGCACTGCCCGAGGGCGTACGCCTCTACACCGGTGACGACTTCAACTACCCGGAGCTGATCCGCGGCGACGAACTGGGCCACAGTCACGCTCTGTTGGGAATCTTCGACCCGATCGCCGCCACGGCCGCCGCCGCTCTGAAGGCCCTGGACGCCGGGGACCCGGAGCGCTACGACGCCCTGCTCGCGCCCACCCTGCCGCTGGCCCGGCACCTGTTCGCCGCGCCTACCTACCACTACAAGACGGGCGTGGTCTTCCTCGCGTGGCTGGCCGGTCACCAGAGCCACTTCACCATGGTGGCGGGAGCCCAGAGCGGCCGTTCGGTGCCGCACCTGGTCGAGCTGTTCGAGCTCGCCGACGCGGCCGGCGTGCTGCCGGACCCGGAGCTGGCCGCCCACCGGATGCGGCAGTACCTCGCGGTGGCGGGAGTCGGGCAGGCGTGAACGAGCGAAGCGAGCAAACCAAGAGCCGTAGTCGGCTGTCGCTGAACCAGATCACCACGAGGAACTGGAGCCTCGCCGAGGCCGTGGACGGCTGCGTGCGCGCGGGCATCCCGGCGATCGGCCTGTGGCGGGACAAGGTCGCCGAGACCGGTGTCGCCGAGGCCGCCAAGCTGGTCCGTGACGCGGGACTGGCGGTGAGCACCCTGTGTCGGGGCGGGTTCCTGACCGGCCCCGGCCCCGAGGGCCGCCGCGCCGCCCTCGCCGAGAACCTCCGCGCCCTGGAGGAGGCCGCCGAACTGGGCACCGACACCCTCGTCATGGTCGTCGGCGGCCTGCCCGAGGGCAGCCGCGACCTGGTCGGCGCGCGCGCCCGGGTCGCCGAACTGCTCGGTGAACTCGCGCCGCACGCGGGCGACTTCGGCGTCCGGATGGCGATCGAGCCGCTGCACCCGATGTTCTGCGCGGACCGGGCCGTGGTCTCCACCCTCGGGCAGGCCCTCGACCTCGCCGAGCAGTTCCCGGTCGAGCAGGTCGGCGTGGTGGTGGACAGCTACCACGTCTGGTGGGACCCGCAGTTGGCCCGGCAGATCGCCCGCGCGGGGGAGCGGATCGCCTCCTACCAGGTCTGCGACTGGACCCTGCCGCTGCCGGCCGACCCGCTGCTCGGGCGCGGCCACGTCGGCGACGGCCACATCGACTTCCGGGCCATGACCGAGCTGGTCTCCGACGCCGGGTACACCGGCTGGATCGAGGTCGAGATCTTCAACCAGCAGATCTGGGACACCCCGGGCGAGCGGACCCTGCGGACGATGGTCGAGCGCCATCGCACCGAAGTGGCGGGCCGGTGAGAATCGTCCTCGCACCCGACTCCTTCAAGGGCACGGTGGCGGCCACCGAGGCGGCCCGGGCACTGGCGGAGGGCCGGCGCTCCGTCAGACCGGACGACCAGCCGCTGATCCGTCCCATGGCCGACGGCGGCGAGGGACCCTCGCCGCCGTCGCGGCGGCCCACCCGGGAACCACCCAGGCCGCCCTGCGTACGGTCTGATGGGGTGTCACTGGAGGGGCGAACGGGACGGCAGTGGCCACTTGCGCGGAGCACGGGCGGGTGGCCTCGTGATGTCGGTCACCCTCGGCGCCGCCGCCCGTCGAGCCGCCCTGAAGCAGAAGGAAATGTCCGATGACGGCGTCATGAATTGATCTACGAATCGCCCCTTGGGTCGGGAGGAGCGGTGCCGACCGGGTGGTGCGCACGATAGATTCCCAACCGTCGGCGCTCGGAGCCCTGTTGTGGGCGTACGTCCGCACGTGCCCCATCACCCCTGCTCCTGCTGTCGCCCGCCTCGTCAGGCTGGGCGAACGCGGTGCCTCCAGAGGTCTCGGGTAAGCGCTTTCCAGTAGAGAGGGAATCCCACGTGACCACCCGCCCGAACCGTCGCCCGAAAGTGCTGCGCGCGGTCCGCAGCTGATCACCTGGGGCTGCAGGGCCGGCCCCAACCAGCGCTGACACCCGCCCTCCTGACAGGGCGCACGCCCCGCCCCTACCATGCACACATCAGGCCTGTTGTCGGACCGCGCCCTCGGCGGTCCGGCGACAGGCCCGCGCGTGCGCGCACCCACCCTCACCACCACGTCCGGGAATGACCATGAGAAGACCTGTGATCCGCGCCCTGGCGGCGGCAACAGCCCTGTTCGCGTTCGCCATGGCAACCGTCGGGGGTACCGCGACGGCATCGGCCGACACCACGGCCACCTCCGCCGCGCCCACTGTCCTGACCGGCGCCCAGCTGGCGTCCTCCTGGGACGGCCCGCTCAGCACCCGGGGCCGGTACATCGTCGACGCCTCCGGCAACCGCTTCAAGCTGAAGGCGGGCAACTGGGCGGGAGCGCAGGGGACATGGGAGGGCAGCGGCTCGACCACCGACCCGGCGAACAACCAGGCCGGGCAGGTCTCGTACAACCTCCCGCTCGGGCTGGACCGCGCGCCGATGGGTGAAATCCTCCACGGGTTCCACCAGTTGGGGATCAACAGCATCCGGCTGCCGTTCGCGAACGCGCTGATCCACGACACCTCGACGGTGCCGGACGTGGCGGTGGCGGCCAATCCGCAGCTCAAGGGCAAGACCCCGCTGCAGGTCTACGACGCCGTGGTGGCGGCGCTCACCGCCGACGGCTTCGCGGTGATCCTCAACAACCACACCACCAGCTACCGGTTCTGCTGCGGCCTGGACGGCAACGAGCGCTGGAACAGTGGTCAGAGCACCCAGCAGTGGGAGGACGACTGGGTCTTCATGGCCAACCGGTACAAGGCCGACAAGCGTGTCGTCGGTGCCGACCTGCGCAACGAGGTCCGCCGCGACACCTGGGACGACCCCAACTGGGGCATGGGCGACAGCCATGACGAGAACGCCGCCTTCGAGGAGGCCGGCAACCGGATCCTCCAGGCCGACCCCGACATGCTGATCATCATGGAGGGCATCAACTGGTACGGCATCCCGTCCGCCCTCTTCTCCCACGGCCGCCCGATGCTCACACCGGTCGCCACGCTCTCCAACACCCTGATCAACTCCGGCAAGCTGGTCTACGCCGCCCACTTCTACGCCTACACGGGACCGGCCAACACGGGTGCCGGCAGCGGCCCGGGCGCGACCAGCGACCCGCGCTACGAGGACTTCACGCCGGACCAGCTGGCCTCGGTGGTCAACCAGGAGGCGCTGTTCGTCACACAGGCCGGCCAGCACTTCACGGCGCCGGTGTGGGTCAGCGAGTTCGGCGCGGGCGGGCGCGGCTCGACCGACGCCAAGGAGCAGGCCTGGTTCCGCAACTTCACCGACATCCTGGTCGCCAACGACACCGACTTCGCCGTCTGGCCGCTGGTCGGCTGGCAGAACGGCGGTGTGCCGCAGGACAGTTGGGCCCTGGTCTCGTACGACGCGAACGGCGGACAGCTGTCGTTGGAGGACCAGGGCGACTGGCGGGCCGCCGACTGGAACAAGCTGGTGAACGCGCCCTCGCACACCGGGCAGGTCGCGAAGTCCGCACACTGGAACCAGCTCGACCTGGACCACGGCGACTACGACGTGTCGGCCCGCATGACGGCGCTGCCCGACTGGAGCGGCGGCAACCGCAAGGGCAACTGCCCCGACGGTGAGCGCCTGATCGGCCTCGGCCGCAGCGACAGCCGGGGCCTGTGCACCGATGCCGGCGAGCCGGCGACGGGCGCCGGGGACTGGGTGACCGTCACCGACGAGCGGTACGTGACCGAGGGTGACTGGGCGTCCGGCTACAACAAGCTGCAGTGCCCGGACAACACCTTCGCCGTCGGATACGCCGTGCACAGCAACGCCATGTCCGCCCTGCTGTGCGCCCCGTCCACCGCGAAGCCGCCGCTGACCGGCCGCAACGTCTGGTTCGACCACGCCGACAACCGCCCTTCGGCCTCCACCGGCTCCGACTCCGCGGCGAGCGACTGGGCGCCGGGCCACTACAAGGGCCAGTGCGCCTCCAACGAGTACGTGGCGGGCGTCGCGTACACCTGGAAGTGGCTCCACTACGGCGTCCCGGACGCCCTGCTCTGCCGCCCGCTCGGCTGAGCGCGCGATCCTGACGGGCAGCCCGGCCGATTCGGCGGTCGGGCTGCCCCCTCCACGGTCGATCGTTCGACTCCGAAGCGGACATGGGAAGTTCACGACGCGGCCGGGATGTCTTCGCCCGCTGCGGGAACCTAGGTAAACGCTTTCCTGACACCGTGTTGGCTACACAACACCGCGCTCCCTCCTCCGACCCGGAAGGACCCCACGTGGCCAAACGCAAGCTCGTGCTGCCTGCCGTCGCGACGACCGCCCTGCTCGTGTTCTCCGGCTGCGCGCTGAACGTCGCGGCGGCGGCGCCCGCCGCCGCCGACACCGCGCCGGCGCCGTCCCAGGCCGCACCGACCGCCGCGCCCACCGCCCCGGCGACCCTGGCGCCCCCGGCCACCGGCACCCAGGCCGCCACCGTCGCGACCCCGGCCCAGGCGGGCACATCCACCGCGCCCGCCACACCCGCCGCACCCGCCCTCGCGCTGTCCTCCTACGACCCGGGCACCGGCAACGCCGTACTCAAGCCCGCCGCGAACTCCACGTCGACGTCCGGCACTTCGACCCCCGCCGTGCAGCCCGGCCAGCTGATCGACAGCCCGCCCACGCCGGCCGCCCCGCAGGGCGCGCTGGTCGCCGTCACCGGTGTCCAGCAGTCCTCCGACGGGACGGTGGCCGTCAGCACCCGCCCGGCCGCCCTCCCTGAGCTGCTCGGCGGCACCACCGCCAGCCTGCAGGCCCCGCTCGACCCCGCCGCCCTCCACGTCCAGCCGCAGGTCAAGGACCTCCAGGTGTCCGTCAACACGACCGCGACCGGCGGTCAGGGCTCCGTCAGCGGGGGCCTGGGGCTGAGCGCCGACGCCACCGTTCCGCTGTCCAACGGCTCCTCGGCGCACCTGTCCGGATCGGTCGAGATCGACCCGACGGTGAGCTTCTCCTACCAGGGCGGCGTGCTCACCCCCCAGCAGGCCCGGATCGGTTTCGACCTCGGCGCGCACGCCGACTGGCATGTCAGCGGCGCCGACCTCGCCGCCGGCGCCTCGGTCAAGATCCCGCTCGCCAAGCTCAGTTCCAGCCCCGTGGTGATGGTCGGCCCGCTGCCGGTCGTGATCAACCTGGACTTCACGCTCTCGCTGGACATCGCCGCCGACGGCACCATCACGGTCGACGCCGAGCAGAGCTACGACGGCCACTGGGGCGTCCACTCCGACTACACCAACGGCCTGGGCTGGACCACCGCCACCGACCCGGGGACGTCCACCGTCTCCCCGCTGAAGCTCAACCTCAGTGGCGCCGCCTCCGTGAAGACCGGCCTGCTGGCCGAGGGTTCGATCGCCCTGTACGACGCGGTCGGCGTCAAGGCCTCCATCGAGCCCTACCTGCGGACCGCCGTGAACGGCTCCGTCGTCCTCGACGGCGGCGCGGCGCCCAGCGTCAACGGCACGGTGAGCCTCTACGGCGGACTCGACATCAACGGGGCGCTGATGGCCCGCCTCGCCATTCTCGGCACGCCGATCCTGGAGAAGGACCTGCCGTTCCTCGCCTACCATCAGGAATGGCCGATCACCTCGCAGAACCTCGGCCAGGCCCCGGCGCCCGACGTGACCTGGGCCTCGCTCAACTCCAGCATGGGCGACGACAACCGCTCCGCCTACCTGAAGGCCCGGCCGGACTGGGACCCGTCCGCCCGCAAGGCCTCCTGCCCGGACGGATCGCGTCTGGCCGGTCTCAGCTTCGGCGGCGACCGCGGCCTGTGCACCACCCTCACCCGGACGGACCTGTGGGACTCCGGCCACGCCTTCACGGTGGTCCACGACGAGACCAACGTGACCACCGACTGGGCGCGCGGCTACACCAAGGCGCAGTGCCCCGCCGGCTTCGCCGTGACCGGGTACAGCCGCAACGGCAGGACCATCGGCGCGCTGTGCGCCAAGGCCGGTGCGCCGCTCGGCACGGCGAGCCGCACGGTGTGGTTCAACAACGGCGACACCCGGCCGGCCGCCGCCGGCGGCGGTGACTTCGCGTACGGCTTCTACAAGGGCCAGTGCGCGGACGACGAGTTCATCGCCGGGGTGGCCTACAGCCAGCCGTGGTACGAGCTCTGGGCCTCGCGCCCGTACGCGCTGCTCTGCCAGAAGCTCGCCTGACCCGGCGTCACCCGCGCGAGTCCGGCCCGGCTCCCCGCGCGGGGAGCCGGGCCGGACTGCGTCGTTCACCCGGTGGCGACCCTTCGGGAAAGCGCTTGCCCTCCTCCCGCCGACAACCGTGACCCGGGTGCCGGCCACAGCCAGGTCTTCACCGGTTCAGCCGCGGGCCGGCCTGGTGCTGGAACGCACGGCCAGGTCCACGTCCAGCTCGACGATGCGCCGGGCCCCGCGGTGATCGGGCTCGTCCAGGATCAGCTCCATCGCCCGCGCGCCGATCCGCTCCAGCGGAAGCCGCACCGTGGTGAGCGCCGGGTGGAGGTCGACGGTGAAGGGCAGGCCGCCGAAGCCGACGACGGAGACCTCGGCGGGGACGGCCCTGCCGAGATCCTCCTGCAGTGCGGCGAGCGCACCCGCCGCCATGCCGTCGTTGAGCGCCAGGACCGCGGTCAGGTCGGGTCGGGCCGCGAACAGCTCGCGGGTGGCCACCCGCCCGCCGTCCCGGGTGAAGTCCGCCTCGACCACGCGGTCGGGCGGCAGCGTCGCGCCCCGTGCGGTCAGCGCGCGGCGGACACCGTCCAGGCGGTGCTGGACGGTGACCAGTTCCCCCGGCCCGGCGATCACCCCGATCCGTCGGTGCCCCAGCTCCCAGAGGTGGGCGACGGCCAGCTCGGCTGCGCGCCGGTTGTCGACGGTGACCAGGTCGGTGTCCGCACCGTGCTCCCCGATGCAGACCACCCGGCCGCCGTCCTCGACGAACCCGGCGAGCCTCTCACCCAGCCGCGCCACGAACGCCGGGTCGGTGAAGCCGCTCCCGGCGAGCAGCACACCACTGGCCCGTTGGTTGCGGACCCGGAGCAGGTACTCCAGTTCGAGCTGCGGATCGCGGAACGTCGCGGCCAGAATCACCATCAGGTCGCCCTCGCGGGCGACTCGCATCACCCCGGCGGCGATCTCGCCGAAGTACGGGTCGGTGATGTCGTGCACGATCAGCCCGACCACCGAGCTGCGGGAGCGGGCCAGCGCCTGGGCGGGCGCGTTGGACACGTAGCCCAGCTCCGCCGCGGCCGCCAGCACCCGGCGCCGCAGTTCCTCGCCGACCGCTCGGCCGGTGGCGCCGTGCAGGGCCCGGGAGGCCGTGGCGATCGAGACGCCCGCGTGCTGCGCCACCTGCTGGAGCGTGACGGCCCCGCCGGGGCGTTCTGCGGTGCTGCGTGCCCTCGGACTCCTCGCCATGGCGGTAAGGTACCCGACCGGAACCGCAGGCCGGACGGGGTCGGCAGCGGCCGGCGCCGGGGTGTGCCAGGCCGTTCCGCCGTCGGCCGGTCGGGGTGCGGGGCACCCGCCGCCCGCCGTTCGGCGACCTCGGCCGTCGCATACGTGTACGCCCTTCGGTCACCCCCGTTCCCTCGCCCGAGGACCGCCCGCAGTCGACGAATCCGTTGCCGATTCAGTGGCGATGAAGAACCGAATGATTCGAGTGCGCTCCGAACGGCGAAGGGGATCGGCTCCCTGTCGTTCGCGCTGGAGCGCCCGGGAGGATCGGCTGGACCGCTCCCGGCGATTCGGGCCGTACGGGGCCGGGCAGAGCAATTCTTCGCCGAGGCGGCGCGCCGGTCAACGGCCTTCGACCGGATGAATCGGCCATGAATCGGCGCTGTGCGGAAAGCTCCGATCGTCGGGAGCGGAATCGGGGAAACATATGGCAATTCATGGACCGGCAGGCTGTTGACTGCGGGCGAGGCCCTGCCTACCGTTCTGCACGTCCGGATTCGTCTTCGGATCCGCCGCCAATTCACCGGATATGACGGCGGATTCCGGCCCCGGCTGACTCGGGCCCTCCATTTCCGGCTCGTCGCCGCGGCCGCACCGGTCGGTGTGCGGTGGCGCCCGGATCCCGAGTCTCCTCCCCCCACACTGAAGGCAGAGGCGATCGTGAGAAGAAGAGCGCTTTCGCTGTTGACGGTCGGTGCGACCGTCGCGGCGTCGGGAACGATCTGGGCGGCCGCGGCCGGCCCCGCGTCGGCGGTGTCCGCCGACGGCAACATCGCCGATCACACGCTGGCCGGTGCCCCGACGATGGTCATCCGCCCCGGCTCGTGGCGGCAGACCAACGACGCGCTCGTGCGCCAGGACACCGATGCCGCCGTCGCCAACGGCCTGGCCGCCAAGGGCTGGAGCATCGTCGCGGTCGACGACGACTGGATGATCCAGGCGAACGGCAAGGACTGGGACGGCACCCAGGTGGTCCCGGCCGGCCAGAACGGGCGGGACCTGGACGGCAACCTGATCGCCTCGCCGAGCAAGTACCCGCAGGGCATCCAGGCGACGATCGACTACGTCCACTCCAAGGGCCTGAAGTTCGGCATCTACGAGGACGGCGGCACGCTCACCTGCGACGGCGGCTCGGGCAGTTGGGGCCACTTCACCCAGGACATGGACTACTTCGCGTCGCTGGGCGTGGACTACGTCAAGATGGACTACTGCTACCCGTACCAGAAGACTTCGACGTCCGGTCTGCACCTGACGACGCAGCACGACGCGGACCAGGCGGTCACCGCGTACGAGGACGCGGCGAACGCGATCGCGGCGGCGAACGACGCCTACGGGACGAAGATGGTGCTGAACGACTCGGCGCCGGCCTACTTCAACTGGGACGACGCCGGCACCGGCAGCTCGGTGTTCCAGCAGGTGATGGCGGGGGCGGGGCTGTCGGCGCAGGAGTGGCGGATGGCCGCGGACAGCGGCGGCGGCAACTGGGCGTCGATGCTGACCGTAGCCGCGCAGGGCGTCGCCTCGGCGCGCTTCGCCCGGGCCGGGCACTTCAACGACCTCGACCAGCTGACGATCGGTCAGTCCTCGATGACCGAGGCGCAGCAGCGGGCCGAGTTCAGCCTGTGGTCGGTGCTGGCCGCGCCGTTGAACATCAAGGTGACCGGTACCGCCGGCTTCACGCCGCAGGTGGTCGCCGACGCGGGCAACGCCGACGTCATCGCCGTCGACCAGGACCGGCTCGGCGTACAGGGCAGGCTCGTCTCCACCGACGCGAACGCGGACGTCTACTCCAAGCCGCTGGCCGACGGCGACTACGCGGTGCTGCTGCTGAACAAGTCCACGTCCACGCAGACCGTCGGCACCACCGCCGCGGCGATCGGCAGTTCGTCGACCGACTTCACCCTCACCGACCTGTGGTCCAAGAGCGTCACCTCCGGTTCCGGGGCCGTCTCGGCGACCCTGCCTGCCACCAGCGCCGCCCTGTACCGGTTGCACCCGAACCGGTCAGGCCACTTCACCACGTGGCGCACCGCGCTGAACGCCACGGTCGTCAGTGACGACGACGCGGCATCCGCGGGCTGCTTCGACCGGGTCTGCGACAGCTTCTCCTCCGATGCCCTGGCCGACGGCGGGGCGACGGCCGGCGGCCAGGTGACCGTGAACGGGCAGAGCTTCGACTGGCCGAACAACGGCTCCGGCCGCTTCGACAGCATCACGGCCCAGGGCCAGACGATCGACTACTACGGCAGTGGCAGCACGCTCGGCTTCCTGGGAGCCTCCAGTGGCGGTGACGTCTCCGGCACCATCACGCTGCACTACAGCGACGGAACGAGCAGCACGGCCGGCTTCGGCTTCCCGAACTGGGTCACCGGCAACCCGACGGCGTTCGGCGACAGCACCGCCGTCACCGCGACCCACCGGGACACCCCGACCGGGCCCGACCAGTTCGGCACCGACTACGTGGTCTCCTACGCTCCGGTGGCGATCACGGCCGGCAAGAGCCTGGTCTCGATCACCCTGCCGAACCTTCCGGCGCTGCACGTCTTCTCGATCACCAAGTCCTGACGGACCGTGACCGGAAGCGGCATGCCGTGACCGGACGCGTCGGGCAGCGGCGTCTGCCGCAGTGGTGAGGCGAGGGGCGCCCACGGGGGCACGACCCGCGGCGCACCACCGCGTTGGTCCGCGAATACCCCGGCAGGTTGGCC
>NZ_JBHVVI010000135.1:0-22411 GCF_042883685.1 Kitasatospora sp. NPDC058190 | reverse complement strand
CTGTCTACCAGCCGGTAGTAGACAGTGTCTACTCGTTCTCCCGCGGGTGCTCCGGGCAGAATCGGGGGCATGGACGAAGGCGGCGAGTCGGCCTGTTGGCTGGACCGGGTGTGCCCGGAGTGCGGACGGCTGCGCGAGCGGCTCGGCCCCGGGCCGTGCGAGAACTGCGGCGCGGGCGACGAGAGCGAGGCGTTGGAGGCGTTGGAGGCGTTGGACCAGGGCGACGACTGAGTGTCGCCGCCCCGGCCCGGAGAGCGCTCCTGACCTCGGGTGTCACTGCGGCGGCTCGTCGCGGAACTGTTGCTTCAGTCTGTCCTGAGCTGCGTCGGTCTGGCTGCTGTACTTGCCCTCGGTGCGTTCGTCGAAGGCGTCACCCGCCTTGTCGATGCCCTTCTCGGTCTGCTCCTCGTGCCCCTTCAGCAGGCTCTTGAGCTTATCCAACATGGACATGTGGTCCACCCTCCTGGATGAGACGCCCCCACCCCTCCAGGATCACAGCGCAGACCGTCCTGCGCACGTCGCGGCCGCGCGGCGGGCTTGGCAAGGTGATTCCGGTCATGTCAAATCGTGAGTTCACGGACCGTCGGAAGGAGTCGCCTTGAAGCTGCGCAGTCGTCGTCAGACCTCGCCGTTCGACCGTTCCACCCCGTTGGACCGCACCACCCGGATACTGCGCCCGCGCACCGTCCGTCACCGGAGCCGCGCGGGCGCCGCGCTGACCGCCGCCGCGCTGGTCACCCCGCTGCTGCTGGTCGGCGCCGGCACCGCGAACGCCGACCCGGACCCGGCTCGCCGGGGCGCGAAGCTCGCCGAGCGGCTGGTCGAGGCCAGCAGCGCCGAGGGCGCGCACGAGACGCTGGCCGCGCTGCAACGCTTCGCGGACCGCAACGGCGGTACCCGAGCCGCCGGTTCGAAGGGGCACGAGGAGTCGGCTCGGTACATCGACGAGCAGGCGCGCCGGGCCGGGCTCAACGTGTCCGAGCAGGAGTTCGAGTACACCTTCTTCCAGGCGCGTTCGGAGCACCTGGACGTGGTGTCCCCGCAGGCCGAGTCGGTGCCGGTGATCGCCATGACCTACTCGGTGAGCGGCCCGGAGGCAGGCCTGACCGCCGACCTGGCCGTGGCGTCGGTCAGCGCCACCACCGGCTGCGCGCCCGCCGACTACCCGGCGGGCGCCTTCACCGGCCGGATCGCGCTGATCCGGCGCGGCGGGTGCAGCTTCGCCGCGAAGCAGGCCGCCGCGGCGGCGGCCGGTGCCGTCGGGGCGGTCGTCTACAACAACGCCGACGGCGACCTGAACGGGACCCTGGGCGAGCCGACCGCCGGGAAGGTGCCGACCGGAGGGATCACCAAGGCCGCCGGGGAGGCGCTGGCCGCGAAGGCCGCCGCCGGGCCGGTGCGGCTCAGGCTCGACATCCGGACCTCCATGGAGTCGCGCAAGACCTGGAACGTCATCGCCGAGACCCGCGGCGGCGACCCGGAGAGCACCGTGATGATCGGCGCCCACCTGGACTCCGTCCCCGCCGGGCCCGGCGTCAACGACAACGGCTCCGGCTCGGCCGGCATCCTGGAGGTCGCCAGGAACCTCAGCGTCCGCCCGGTGAAGAACAAGGTCAGGTTCGCCTGGTGGTCCGCCGAGGAGTTCGGCCTCAAGGGCTCCGAGGCCTACGTGAAGTCACTCTCCGAGGCGGACCGGAAGAAGATCCGGCTCTACCTCAACTTCGACATGATCGCCTCCCCCAACTACGCGCAGTTCGTCTACAACGGCTCCGGCAGCGCGGGCGGCGGCGCGGGCCCCGAGGGCTCGGCGCAGATCGAGCGCGACCTGACCGCGTACCTGGACGGCCGCGACCTCCCGCACGACCCCTCCGCCTTCAACGGCCGCTCCGACTACGGACCGTTCATCGACGCGGGCATCCCGGCCGGCGGCACCGACACCGGCGCCGAGGTGATCAAGTCCCCCGAGCAGGAGGCCCGTTACGGCGGCAAGGCGGGCACCGCCTTCGACTCCTGCTACCACAAGGCCTGCGACGACCTGGGCAACATCGACATGGACGCCTTCGACGTCAACATCGACGTGATCGCGCACGCCGTCGGCACCTACGCCTGGGACCTCTCCTCGCTCCAGCGGCCGGCACCGGCACAGCGGCCCGAACCGGCCCGGCGCCCGGCCGCTCAGACCACGGCCGGCGCGGGTATGAGCGATTCGGGCAGTGCCTCCGGCGGAGCGACCGACGCCCACGAGGTGACCGCCTGACGCCCGGGTGGGCCCGCTGCCGTCCTCGGGCGGCGGGCCCACCCGCCTGCCGTGCGCATACCGTCCATCCGGAGCCTCCCCTCCGACATCGCCCCTGCTGGGGCCGGGTGCGAGTCACCGTAGCGGGCACCACTGACAATCCGGCCCGGGCCCTGTACGGTGCCGCGCGGAGCGCATCCGCCGAGACCCGGTGGGTGCGCCGAGTCCGGTCCTGACACCATGGGACCGAGATCACGACACCGTGACATCCTCGGAGGAGTCAGCAACATGAGCACGCACTACGACGTCGTCGTCCTCGGCGCGGGCCCCGGCGGCTACACCGCCGCCGTCCGCTCGGCCCAGCTGGGTCTGAAGGTCGCGGTCATCGAGGCCAAGTACTGGGGCGGCGTCTGCCTCAACGTCGGCTGCATCCCCTCCAAGGCCCTGCTGCGCAACGCCGAGCTCGCCCACATCTTCACCAAGGAGGCCAAGACCTTCGGCATCAAGGTCGAGGGCCAGGTGACCTTCGACTTCGGCGAGGCCTTCCGCCGCAGCCGCTCGGTGGCCGACGGCCGGGTCAAGGGCGTCCACTACCTGATGAAGAAGAACGGCATCACCGAGTACGACGGCTGGGGCACCTTCGTCGACGACCACACCCTCCAGGTCGCGCTCAGCGGCGGCGGCTTCGACGTCGTCACCTTCGACCACTGCATCATCGCGGCCGGCGCCACCACCCGCCTGCTGCCCGGCACCAGCCTGAGCGACCGCGTGGTCACCTACGAGGAGCAGATCCTCACCGAGCAGCTGCCGGAGAGCATCATCATCGCGGGCGCCGGCGCGATCGGCGTCGAGTTCGCCTACGTGCTGCACAACTACGGCGTGAAGGTCACCATCGTCGAGTTCCTGGACCGCGTGGTCCCGCTGGAGGACGTCGAGGTCTCCACCGAACTCGCCAAGCAGTACCGCAAGCTGGGCATCGAGGTGCTCACCTCCACCCGGGTCGAGTCGATCGACGACAGCGACCCGAACGCCAAGGTCCGCGTCACCGTCACCAAGGACGGCCAGCAGCAGGTGCTGGAGGCCGACAAGGTGCTCCAGGCGATCGGCTTCGCGCCGCGGGTCAACGGCTACGGCCTGGAGAACACCGGGGTCAAGCTCACCGACCGCAACGCCATCGCGGTGGACGGTCGCGGCCGCACCAGCGTCGACCACATCTTCGCGATCGGCGACGTCACCGCCAAGCTGATGCTCGCGCACGCCGCCGAGACGATGGCCGTGATCGCCGCCGAGACCATCGGCGGGGCGGAGACCATGGAGGTCGACTTCGTCATGATCCCGCGCGCCACCTACTGCCAGCCGCAGATCGCCTCCTTCGGCTACACCGAGGCGCAGGCCCGCGAGCTGGGCTACGACGTCAAGGTCGCCAAGTTCCCGTTCACCGCGAACGGGAAGGCGCACGGCCTCGGCCACCCGATCGGCTTCGTCAAGGTCATCAGCGACAACACGTACGGCGAGCTGCTCGGCGCCCACCTGATCGGCCCCGAGGTCACCGAGCTGCTGCCCGAGCTGACCCTGGCCCAGCAGTGGGACCTCACCGTCCACGAGGTCGCCCGCAACGTGCACGCCCACCCGACCCTGGGCGAGGCGGTCAAGGAGGCCATCCACGGCCTGGCCGGCCACATGATCAACATGTGACGCGCCACCGATCCGACACCGCGCCCCGCCGGGACCCCGGCGGGGCGCGGGTGTATCTCACCCACCGGCCGGCTCCCGTAGCGCCCGGTGGGTGAGATACGCCCCCACCGTGGACAGCGCGGCGAGGACCGTCCCGAGGACGTGCAGGGCCCCGGTGAAGCCCGCCGTCAGCGCCTCCCGCCGGGCCGGGTCCACCTGGCCCTGGACGGCGTGGGCGGCGAGCCGGGCCGCCTCGGCGCCGGGGAGACCCGGCAGGTGGGCGGCGGTCAGGGCGGTGAGCAGCGCGGCCGCGCCGGAGACCGCGACCGACTCGCCGGTGATCCGCATCGTGTTGAAGACGCCCGCCGCGGCCCCGGCGCGCTCGACCGGGACGGTGCTCACCGCGGCGTCGTCCATCACTCCGAACGCCAGCCCTACCCCGGCGCCGAAGGGCAGCAGCGGCACCGCCAGCGCCGCCCAGGACGCGTCGTCGCGCACCGTGACCAGCAGCAGGGCGCCCAGCGCGATCAGCGCCGAGGCGGCGGTCAGCACCGTGCGGACGGACAGCGCCGAGGCCAGCCGACCCGCCGGCAGCGGCAGCAGCAGGACGGGTGCGGTCAGTGGCAGCAGGAGCAGACCGCTGGTCAGCACGCTGCGACCGCCCACCCCCTGGAGGTAGGCGGGCAGGTAGACCAGCAGCACCACGAAGCCGAGGGTCACGGTGAACGGCTGGCACACCACGGCGAGGAACTCGGGCCGCCGGAAGAGCCGGAGGTCGAACATCGCCCGCTCCGGCCGGCGCAGCTCCACCACCGCGAAGGCGGCCATCAGCAGTGCCGCGCCGACCAGCGGCAGCAGGGTGCCCGGTGCCGTCCAACCGGAGCCGGTGGCCCGCACCAGCGCAAGGGACAGCGCGACGAGCCCGGCGGTGAAGCAGCCCAGCCCGGCCAGGTCGAGCGGCGGGCGGTCCGGGCGGCGGGATTCCGGCGCCCGGGTGGCGCACAGGTACGCGGGCAGGGCCAGCGCCGCCACCAGAAAGAACACCGCCCGCCAGCCGCCCGCCTGCACCAGCGCGCCGGCCGCCGGGGGCCCCACCGCCAGGCCGGTGCCGAAGGAGGTGCCCAGCACCCCGAAGGCCAGCTGCCGGCGCCGCCCTGACGTCGAGTCGGCCAGCACCGCCGCGCCCGCCGCCAGGACGGCCGCGGCCCCGCACCCCTGCACCGCGCGGGCCGCGTCGACCACGGCCATCGACGGCGCGAGCGCGACCAGCAGGGACAGCGCCCCGACCAGCGCGATCCCGGCCAGCAGCACCCGGCGTCGGCCGAGGCGGTCGGCGAGGCCGCCGGCGGCCAGCGGCAGGGCGGCGAAGGTGATGTTGAAGGCGTTCAGCATCCACTGGGCGGCGTCGGTCGACGCGCCCAGCCGCGCGGCCATGCCGGGCAGTGCGACGGCGGCGCCGGTCACCGAGAACGGCAGCATCGCGCTGGCGCAGCCGACCGCGCCGACGGTGGCCCAGTAGCGGCCCCGGCCGAGGTCCGCGGTGGTCGGGAGGGGTGGGGAAGTGGTCATGCGCCGATGGTTCGCGGGCGGTGACGGCAGATGAAGGGAGTCCCGTTCCCTGGGTCCGACAGGACCACCCTCAGGCCCCCGCGGCCCCGTACCGCGCCGCCATACTGGAGCGCATGGCCGATCCGAACCCGCTCGCCGGCAGCCTCGGCGAGTACCTGCGCACCCGCCGGGCCCTGCTCACCCCCGAGGAGGCCGGGCTGCCGCCGACCGGGCGCCGCCGGGTGCCGGGGCTGCGGCGCGAGGAGGTCGCGGAACTGGTCGGCCTCAGCACCGACTACTACGTGCGCCTGGAGCAGGGCCGCGCCGACCGGCCCTCCGACGAGGTGCTGGACGCGATCGGCCGGGCGCTGCGGCTCGGCCCCGCCGAGCGCGCCCACCTGTACGACCTGGCCCGCCCGCCGCGCCGCTCGGCGGCGGGGCGGCCGGCGCCGGGGCGGCCGCCGGAGCTGCGCCCGGCGCTGCGGCGGGTGGTCGAGGCGATGGCGGCCACCCCCGCCCTGGTCATGAACGACCGTAACGACGTGCTGGCCTGGAACCGGCTGGCGGCCGTGCTGATCGCGGACTTCCCCCGGCTCCCGCCGCGCGAGCGGAACATGGCCCGCAGGATCTTCCTCGACCCGAACGCGCCCGAGGTCCACCTCGACTGGGCGGAGGCCGCCCGTACCACCGTGGGCATCCTGCGGATGGCAGCCGGTCGGCGGCCGCACGACCCCGAACTCGTCCGCCTGATCGGCGAACTCTCGCTCGGCAGCGCGGAGTTCCGCACCCTGTGGGCCGGCCGCGAGGTGCACGAGAAGAGCCACGGCGCCAAGCGCTTCCACCACCCGGCCGTCGGGGAGATCGCCCTCGACTACGAGAGCTTCCGCGCCCCCGGCGCCGCCCACCACCTGCTGGTGGTCTACACGGCCGCGCCCGGGAGCCGCGCCGAGGAGGCGCTCAGCCTCCTCGGCGCGCTCACGGCGGAACCCGTCGGCCGGTGACCGCCGGGCCCTGGTGACTGCCGACCACGGTGCCGTCCGTCAGCGCAGCCGGGTGCGCAGCCAGTCCGTGACCTCCGGGGTGACCGGGTCGGTGAGGTCGGCGAACTCGTCGTGTTCGGTGAGGAACTTGGCCACGTACGGGCAGACCGGCACGATCCGCATCCCGGCGGCGCGGACGTCGGTCAGCGCCTCCTGGACGAGCCGCCCGGCCAGGCCCCGTCCGGCGAAGGCCTCGTCGACCACGGTGTGGTGGAAGATCCGCTGCGCGTCGCGGTCCAGGTACTCGGTGAACCCGGCGAGCTCTCCGTCGACCAGGATCTCGTAGCGGTGCCGGTCGTCCGCCCGTTGGACGACGGGAGTGCTGGGAGTGCTCACGGTGAACGCCTTTCGCTCGCGGGGCCCGTACGGGTTTCCGGTGCGGGGCCAGGGTAGCCCCGGCGCCGCCCGGGTCGGGGCAGCGCGGGCGCCGCCCGGTTCACGGCGGGCACGGCGCCGCCCGGTTCACGGCAGCAGGAGGATGCGCCCGAGGTGGGAGCGCTCCTCCAGCAGCCGGTGGGCGGTGGCCGCCTCGGCGAGCGGGAGGCGGGCGTGCACGGCGGTGCGCAGCCGTCCGGACGCGAAGTGCTCGGTGGACTCCTCGATGTCCCGGCGGGCGAGGTTCGGTCGGGCCGTGCGCCAGGCGATCAGGGAGAAGCCCGCCACCGTGCGGAGGCCGAACAGCGGCACGACCGGCACGCTGCCCGGCTCGCCGTCGGCGGCGCCGTACACGACCACCCGGCCGAGCGGGGCGAGCACCTCCAGGCTGCGGTGCAGGACCGCGCCGCCGACCGAGTCGAGGACGAGGTCCACGCCCTGCGGCGCGGCCGCGCGCACCTGCTCGGGCCAGTCGGCGTCGGTGTAGTCGACGGCGACGTCCGCGCCGAACTCCCGGACGAACTCGAGCTTGGCCTTCGAACCGGCGGTGGCGATCACCGTTGCGGCGCCGAGCAGCTTGGCCGACTGGACGGCCAGGTGACCGATCCCGCCGGCGCCGGCGTGCACCAGCACGGTCTCGCCGGCGGCCAGCCGACCGGTGCGCAGCGCCCCGAGCGCCACCGGCGCGCCCATCGGCAGCATGCTGGCCGCGCCGAGGTCGAGCCCGTCCGGCAGCGGGGCCAGCCAGGCGGCGTCGGCGAGCACGAACTCGGCGAAGGCGTCCTCGGCGAGCGCCCCGACCCGTCGCCCGAGCAGGTCCTCGGCCACGCCGGGGCCGACCGCCTCGACGGTCCCGACGACATCGCCGGTCAGGATGCCCGGCAGCGGCCGGTGGAAGATCGATCCGGCGGGCGCCCCGCGCCGGAACCTGGTGTCCACGAAGTTCGCCCCGATCGCCTCCGTGCGCAGCAGGACCTGGCCCTGCCCCGGGGTCGGGACGTCGGCCTCCTCGGTCGTCAGGACCTCGGGGCCGCCGTACTGGTGGTACCGGACTCGTCGCATGGTGCCCTCCCTGGATGGGCCGGCCCGGGATAAACTGGACCAGCGGTCAGCTTCCACTGGCGACCGTACTGGACCGACGGTCCAGTTGTCCACGGGTACGAGACGAACAGGGACGGGCAGCCCATGGCCGAGGGCCGACGCGAACGCGCCGACGCGATCCGGAACCGGCGCGCGATCCTGCGCGCCACCGAGGAACTCCTCGCCGGCCACCGGCCCGAGCAGATCTCGATGGAGCAGGTCGCGGCCGCCGCGGGGGTCGGCAAGGGGACGGTGTTCCACCGCTTCGGCAGCCGGATGGGCCTGATGCTCGCGCTGATGAAGGAGCGGGCGCTCGACCTGGACGAGGCCCTGCGCGACGGGCCGCCGCCGCTGGGCCCCGGTGCCCCGCCCCGCGAGCGCATGCTCGCCTTCCTGGACGCCGTGGTCGCGGTGGTCACCCGCAACAAGAGCCTGCTCGCCGCGCTCGGCCACGCCGCCGCCACCACCCCGAAGGCGCCCGACCAGGAGTCGCCCGGCGACCACCCGGTCTACCGCTCCTGGCACGGCCACCTGAGCGCGCTGATCGCCGAACAGCGTCCGGACCTGGACGCCGAGCTGCTCGCCCACCTCCTGCTCGGCTCCCTGCAGAGCGACCCGGTCCTGCGGCTGATGGAAGAGGGCGAGGGGCAGCGGATCGCCGACGGGCTACGGGAGCTGGCCACCTCGGTGGTCGACCGCTGACGTCCGCCCGGTGATCGGGGCCCGGTGCTCCGGCTCGGCGGTCCGGGCCCCGTGACGGGGTCCTGTGACTGGGCCCCGCGACTGGGCCGAACGTGCGACGGCCGAGGGCGCGAGGCCGTTGCGCGCCCTCCGACGGGCTTCGCCCCCTAACGTTGGGCGCGACCTCCCCGCCCCGGAGCCGCGCGCCCGGCGCGGACCGGGGCGGCTCGCGCGAGGCCGCACGGACCGTCACGACAGCGGTCCGTCGCAACAAACGGAACGTCGGATCAGCGAATGAGTGGAGGGCCCGGTTGCGGGAGCGGTCCGCGCAGACGCAGCAGCTGCCGCTGGTGATCCAGTACGGCCACCATTCCTGGCTGGTGCCCGCGGCGCTGCTGGTGACGGTCGTGGTCGTGGACGGGCTCACGCCGCACTCCTTCGCCTCCGTCAGCTGGCTGGTGCTGGTCCCCGTGGTCGCCGCCGGGCTCTGCGGCCCACTGCTCACCGCGGTCTTCTCCTGCCTCTCGATCGCCGCTTACCCGGCGCTGGACAGCATCTGGGCCAAGCCCCAGGGCATCGAGGACTTCCTGCTGGTGATCGCCGGGGCCGTCCTCGCGGTGCCGGTCAGCGTCTTCCGTGCCCAGGCGGCCGCGTACGTCCGGCATCTGCAGGGCGCCGCCGAGACCACCCGGCAGGTGGTGCTGCGCCCGGTGCCGCCGGGCTGGGGCGGAGTGGACTCGGCGGCCCGCTACCTGGCGGCGGACATCGAGGCCCGGGTGGGCGGAGACTTCTACGACGTCGTGGCCACCCCCTACGGCGCCAGGGTCATCCTCGGCGATGTCCAGGGCAAGGGACTGCCGGCCGTCTCCACGGCGGCGGCCCTGGTCGGCTGCTTCCGGGAGGCCGCCTTCCAGGAGGAGGACCTGGCGACCGTGGCCCTCCGGCTCGAAGAACGGCTGCTGCGGCAGAACCGGATGTCGGCCCAACTGGGCGGGCAGGAGGAACGGTTCGTCACGGCGGTCATCGTCTGGTTCCCCGATGACGAGCCGGGCGAGATCCGGATGGTCAACTTCGGTCACGACGGCCCCCACGTCCTGGGCCCGGCCGGCGTACGGCAGCTGCCGTCGGGAGGCGGCGCGCCGATCGGCCTCGCCCAACTGGCGGGCGGGCTCCCGGAGGTCCGGCGCCTGCGCCTGCGGGCGGACGAGACCGTACTGATCGTCTCCGACGGGGTCACCGAGGCCCGCGACCGACAGGGCGCGTTCTTCGGCCTCCGCGCGCACCTGGAACGCCTGGTCGGCCTGCCCGGGGCCGCCGAGCCCGAACGCCTGGTGGACGACGTCGCCTCCGCCGTCGTACGGCACACCGGCGGCCGCCGGACCGACGACACCGCGCTGCTCGCCGTCCGGCGGTCCACCGGGGCGCCGATGGATCGGCTGCGGTAGCGCCGCCGGAGGACCATCCAGCGCCACCCCCCCAGCCCGGTGATCCTCAGGCCCGCAGCTGCGCCACGGCGAGGGAGGGGCGCGGGATCCGGCTGATCACCGAGCCGATCAGGGTGCCGATCGACACCCCGAACACCGCCGACACGGCGGCCAGCACCGACTGCGCCCCGTTGCCGACCTCGATCTGCGCGGTGTTCAGCAGACCGAAGGAGCCCGGCACCACGATCCAGAACGCGGGCAGGTAGAGCACCTGCCACAGCGGGCCGCCCGGCAGCCAGTGCACGACGGTCGCGGCGACGGCGGCGCTGACCGCACCGGCCAGACCGCCGATCGCCGCGCCGTGGACCGAGCCCACCGCCACCTGGACGGTGACGCTGACCGCGATCACCGCGACGATCCACGGGATGGCCGACGGCGGGGTGTTGACGTTGACCACCACGCCGGCCACCGCGATCGCCAGCCCCAGCCCGATCACCCACCAACTCGGCTTGGCCACCTGGATGTTGGCGAGGGCGGAGGCGGGCATGCCGATCGCCGTCGTGGCGGCGGCCACCCCGGCGAGGAAGAGCGCCAGCTGCACCGCGCCGGACACCAGCCGGGCCGTCCCGGCGCTGGCGGCGCCCGCCGCGATCTCCGACAGCCCGGTGACCAGCAGTCCGCCCGGCAGCAGGATCGCCAGGGTGGCCACGATGGTGCGCAGCGGACCGTCCAGCAGCGAGGCCCGGGCGAGCGAGAGGACCAGCAGCGCGACCAGGAACCCGGCCGTGACGGGCAGCAGCGGCCGCAGCCGGGGCAGGCGGCGGGCCAGCATGGTCAGCCCGGCCACGATCAGCGAGCCGGCCCCGGCCGCCAGCACGTTCGCCGTCACCGGCTGGAGGAAGATGCAGACGCCCACCCCGACCGGCAGCGCCCCGAGGTCCGCCACCCAGGCGGGCCAGCGGGCCGGGGCCCGGCGGATCCGCTCCAGCTCGGCGAGTGCTGTGACTTCCACGCTCGCCAACGGGGCGCTCGGACCCGGTGTCGACGGTCGGCGCTCCGGCGCTCGTGCCTCGCTTGTCGCTTCTCGCTTTCGGCACCGGCGCGCCCCGTCGGCGAGTGCTGTGACTTCCACGCTCGCCAACGGGGCGCTCGGACCCGGTGCCGACGGTCGGCGCTCCGGCGCTCGTGCCTCGCTTGTCGCTTCTCGCTTTCGGCACCGGCGCGCCCCGTCTGCGAGCGGCTGGTGCCCGTCGACCTCGCCCGCGCGCAGCCGGTGCACCAGGTGGAGGACGTCCGCGGTCTGCTCGAACCGGAGCGCGGCGCCCACCGGCTGGAACCGGGTGGCCTCGTCCGCGTCCAGGGCCACGAACAGACCGTTGGTCAGGGCGGCCACCCGCACGTTCGGAGCCCCCATCGCCGCTCCCAACGCGTGGAGCTCCTCCTCGACGTCGTGGACGGGAATGCCGCCGCCCAGGAGGGCGTCGCCCAGTTCGAGCAGCAGGCGGCGGAGCGGGTCCGGTGGGGCCTCGGGACCCCGGACCGATGGAGACTTGCTAGACATGGCAGGTATCGTCCCATCCCGCCCGAATCGGTCCGACTGTGCCCCGGTCTGTTCGCGGTGGTCTGTGCGTGCTGGATCAGCGGCGGCACGGTCGCGGGACCGGCGGCGAGGTGGAGGCGGCGAATCCGCAGGGGCCGGTGCCCCCGCGGATTCGGCCCGGTCGGGCGCGGACCGGTCAGTTGACGTAGACCGCCGGGCCGCCGGCCTGGGTGGTGTCGGCGACCGGGCCGTAGCTCGCGGAGAAGTATCCGTCGGCCGGGCAGAGGCCGGAGCCGCCGCTCTTGGCGAAGTGCTCGTTGGTGAAGGTCAGGCTGTGGGCGGTGTTGTCGGCGGTGCCGGTGAAGGCGCCGCTGAGCTGGTACGTGCAGGTGATGGCGCCGAACCAGCTGTTCAGGACCGCGGTGGCCTGGATCGGGCCGGCGCTGCCGCCGGTGAGGGTGACCGGCAGGCCGGTGCCGTCGTCGACGGTGACGCCGTAGGGGAGGGTGTCGACGGTCAGGCTCTGCACCGAGATGACGCCGGTGACGTTGCTGGTGCAGGAGTCGAAGGTGAGCCCGGTGAGGGACTCGGTCGCGGTGCCGGGGGCGGCCGGGTTGGTCAGCACGGTGGCGGCGAGCTGGGAGGTGGCGCAGGTGACGCCGGTGGTGCTGGTCGCGGTCGAGTAGAAGGTGGCGGAGGTGTTCGCGGCGAGCGGCGCGGCGAGCTCGTCGCCCGCCGCGAGGGCGGTGCCGCCCGCGCTGTCGGCGGTCAGTACCGGGACGGCGGCGTCGCCCGGTGCGGCTGAAGCGGGGACGGCCGCGGCCAGGGCGAGCGCGGCGACGACGGCGGACACGGCAAGGCGGGGGCGGATGCGCATGGGAAAGCCTCTTCCTCGGTGAGGGGTCGAGAAGACGAACTTCCGCTGCTCCCGGGAGGCGGGGAACGGGGAGCTGACTACGTTCTAGGACCGTGTCGGTGTGCCGTCAAGGCAGTGCGGGCAACTTGCTGACTTTTCGTCAACAAGCGCGCTCGGCGGCGATCTGTCAGCGGGGTGACAGCGGGCTGTTGGTGCCCTGACGGCGCGGACCGGAAGACTCCGTGACATCCGATCAGATGATCAACGGAGAGAAACCCTCGTGCCTCGACCCCGCCTCACCACCGCCTTCCGCGCCGCCGCCACCACGGCCGCCGGACTGCTGCTGGCCGGACTGACCCCGGCCGCCGCCGCGTCCGCCGCGACCGCGCCGCCGGTGCCGAGCCTGACCTGGCGGCAGTCCTGCGCGGACGGCTTCCAGTGCGACACCGCCCAGGTGCCGCTGGACTACCGCGCCCCGCACGGCCGGACGATCCGGCTGGCGCTCATCCGCCGCCCCGCCGACGACCAGGCACACAGGCTCGGCACGCTGTTCTACAACCCGGGCGGCCCGGGGATCCCCGGCACCGGGGCGCTGCCCGCGGTGTCCGGCCTCTTCCCGGCGGAGGTGCGCAAGCGCTTCGACATCGTCAGCTTCGACCCGCGCGGCGTCGGCCGCTCCACCGCGCTCCAGTGCTTCCCGGACCCCTCCGGTGAACCGGCCCTGCTCGCCGGACTCCCCGCGGGCTACCCGGTCGGGGCGGAGCAGCAGTCCCGCTGGGCGGACACCTACGCGAACCTCGGCCGCCAGTGCGCCGAGAACGACCGGACCGGCCTGCTGGCCCACCTGTCCACCGCCGACACCGCCCGGGACCTCGACCTGCTGCGCCAGGCCGTCGGCGACCGGCGGCTCAGCTACCTGGGCACCTCGTACGGGACGTACCTGGGCACCGTCTACGCCAACCTGTTCCCGGGCCGGGTGCGCGCCATGGTCCTGGACAGCGCCGTCGACCCGGTCGCCTGGTCCACCGGGCGCACCCCGCAGGACCGCGCGCTGCCGCCCTTCCTGCGCACCGGCAGCGACCTCGGCTCGGCCCGCACGCTCGACACCTTCCTCGACCGCTGCGGCGCCGTCGACCCGGCGAGGTGCGCCTTCTCGGCGGGCAGCCCCGAGGCGACCCGGGCCAAGTTCGCGCAGCTGACGGACCGCCTGGGCCGGGGGCCGATCACCCTCGGCACCCCGCCGAACGCCGTGACCCACGACGAGGCGACCGTCGTCACGGCGGTGGCGAACGGGCTGTACGCGGTCGAACCGGTGCCGAACCTCCCCGACACCGGCTGGTCCGGCCTGGGCGAGCAGCTGCAGCGGCTGTGGACCGCCCCCGACACGCCGTCGGCGCCGCTGCCCACCGGCGGGCTGTCCGGACAGACCCAGGTCCTCGGCGTGCTGTGCTCCGACACCGCCAACCCGCCCGCCGACGCCGACTACCCGGCACTCGCGGACCTGGCCCGGGCGCGCTCCGGGGCGCTCGGCCCGTACTGGGTCTGGCAGACCCAGCGCTGCGCGGCCTGGCCGGCCGAGGCCGCCCGGGACCGCTACGACGGCCCCTGGGACCGGCCGACCGCCGCGCCCGTCCTGGTGGTCGCCAACACCGATGACCCGGCCTGGCCCTACCAGGGCTCCCGCGCCCTGGCCGACACCCTCGCCCGGGGCCGGCTGCTGACCGTCGAGGGCGACGGGCACACCGTGCTCGGCAACCCGAACGGCTGCGCCGCCGGGTACGAGGAGCGCTATCTGATCGACGGACAGCTGCCGCCGCGCGGTGAGGTCTGCGCGCCGGACCAGCGGCCGTTCGAGTAGCGGCCGTTCGAGTACCGGTGACGCGCCCCGCCCGAGCCGGTGTTCCAGGCTCGGGCGGGGCGAACTCGTCGGTTCAGTCGAGAGCCGAGAGCGCGCCGGGCTCGAAGGAGCCGCCCAGGTTGTGCACGATCACGCTCATCCGGTTGGCCGCGTTGATCATCGCGACCAGGCAGACCAACGCGCCCACCTGGTCGTCGTCGTAGTGCTCGCGCACCTCGGCCCAGGTGGCGTCGGAGACGCCCGAGGAGGCGTCCGCGAGCCGGGTGCCCTCCTCGGTGAGCGCCAGCGCTGCGCGCTCGGCCTCGGTGAACACGGTGCTGTGCCGCCAGCCGGCGACCAGGTGGAGCCGCAGCGGGCTCTCCCCGTGGCCCGCGGCCTCCTTGCTGTGGATGTCGATGCGGAAGCCGCAGCCGTTGATCTGACTGGCGCGCAGCATGACCAGGTCCTGCAGGGCCTTGGGGAGCGTCGACTCCTGGATCGCCTGCGAGGTGCTGAAGAAACGCTTGGCGACCTTGGCGGCGGTCGGGCTGGCGAGCAGGTTGAAGCGGGTTTCCACGGTGTCGTCCTCACTCGTTCTCGTCGTGCGCATCCGCGCCGGACGACCACAAGATGCGGACGGCACCGCGTCTGTGACGGCGGGCGGTTGTGACGCACGCCACCGCCCGGGGGTGTCACAGGGCGGCGGCCGGCGGTGTCCCGTGTGCAGCGTGACAAACCGGAACCGAGCGCAACCGACACCGAGAGGCAGGAGCCGGGCATGAGCGAGCACTCCACGGCGGCCGGGCACCCCACGGACGCGGCGACCGAGGCCTTCCTCGCCCACCGCAACCTGCTGTTCACCGTCGCCTACGAGATCCTCGGCTCGGCCGCCGACGCCGAGGACGTGCTGCAGGAGACCTGGCTGCGCTGGGTGGGCGTCGACCTCCCCACCGTCCGGGACCACCGCGCCTACCTGGTGCGGATCGGCACCCGCCAGGCGCTCGGCCGGCTGCGGACGCTGGCCCGCCGCCGCGAGTCGTACGTCGGCCCGTGGCTGCCCGAGCCGCTGCTGACCGCGCCCGACGTGGCGGAGGACGTCGAACTGGCGGAGAGCGTCTCGATGGCGATGCTGCTGGTGCTGGAGACCCTCGCGCCGACCGAGCGCGCGGTGTTCGTGCTGCGCGAGGTGTTCGGGCTGGAGTACGGGGAGATCGCCGAGGCCGTGGACAAGTCCCAGGCCGCCGTCCGGCAGATCGCCCACCGGGCCCGCGCCCATGTCGCCGCGCGCCGCCCGCGCGGGGCGGTGTCGGCCGTCGATGCCCGGCGGGCGGTCGAAGCCTTCCACCGGGCCGTCGGGACGGGCGATCTGCGGGCCCTGCTCGCCCTGCTCGCCCCCGACGTCGTCCTGGTGGGCGACGGCGGGGGAGTGGTCCGGGCGACGCCGGCCCCCGTGGTGGGCGCCGAGCTGGTGGCCGGGCTGCTGTGCCGGATCACCCGGCGGGCGGTCTCGCTGCGGGCGGAGCAGGTCAACGGCCGCCCGGCGCTGGTGGTCCGGTTGGACGGCGAGGTCGACACGGTGCTGGCGCTGCGGCTGGACGAGGGACTGGTCACCGGCCTGTACGCGGTGCGCAACCCGCAGAAGCTGTCCCGGATGACCCGGGAGACCGTGCTGAGCCGCTGACCGGCGCCCCCCGGGGCCCTCACCCCTCGGTGGCCGGCTCCTGCCCCTGGGCGAAGGCGATCAGCTGCTCGGTCGACCAGGCCAGCCGGCCGGCGCGCAGGTCGTCCAGCACCGCGTCCAGCCAGTCGGCCTCCGCCCGGGTGGTGGCGCGCAGGTACTCCGTCTCCAGCAGGGTGATCCGCGGCAGGCCGATCCCGGCGCCCTGGGCGAGGTCGGCCTCCAGCTGCGCCAGTGTCGCCCGCACCCGCGCCAGCCGGTCGTCCAGCGCCCGGACGATCTCCTCCGGCGTCAGCAGCAGCACGTGGGAGAGCGCCGCCGGGAACTCCGGGAACTCCTGCTTGGGCGCGGAGAGCATCTCCAGCAGCCAGGCGCGGGCGGTCTCCCGGCCGGCACCGGTGATCTCGTAGACGGTCCGCTCCGGGTAGAGCTGGTCGCGCTCGGTCTCGCGGACCGTGATCAGCCCGGCCGCGAGCAGGCGCTCGATGGTGCGGTACAGGCTCGCGCGCTGGCCGACGTTGACGACCTGGTCCTTGCCCCACTGCTTGATCAGCCGCTGCACGCCGTACGGGTGCAGCGGCTTGTAGTGCAGCAGGGCGAGGACGGTGAGGGCGAGCGGGGAGCTGCGCAGCGGGGTGGTGGCCATGGCTCGATTCTATCCCCAGGAGAACTAGTTGCACTGAAACTAGTCCGGGTGCATGATGGAACCACGCCGGGCGACCGACCGGCGCCTCAACCCGCCTGGGAGGAAACCGAGATGAGCACCACCACCGCCCTGACTGACGTCGCGGCCGTCGAGCGCATCCAGGCCGACCACGCCGCCGTCAAGCGAATGGGTCACTGGACCGAGGCCCGGCGGATCGAGGTACGGGCCCGCCGCGGCGCCGTGGTTCTCGACCTGCGCTCGCCGAACATCCCCGACGAGGTCGAGATCCACCTCGAACTGCAGCGCGCCATGGTCAAGTTGCTGCTCCCCGAGGACGCCGGGCTGGACCACTGGGACCTGCGCTGGAGCGCCCGCGGCAAGGTCAAGGACCACCAGGCCCCGGCCGAGGCCGGCGCCCGCCGGGTGCGGCTGACCGGCACCGTCTCCGACGGCGAGATCCGGATCCACCGCGGCGGCGTCGCGATCGTCTCCGCGATGCTCTCCCGCGAGTACCTGGACGACCTGCGCGCCGCGAACCGCGAGGGCCGGATGCCGATCGTCGACGACCCGTCCCGCACCGCGAACTGAACGGCGAGCGTCGGGCCGGCTTCCTCGGCGCGGTCGTCCCGCAGCACACCCTCGACAACGTCCAACTGCACGGTTGAACGCGGACACCGCCGGGTCCTCGGAGCGAGGACCCGGCGGTGTCGGGGTGTTGCGGGGTGCGGCCGTGCGTCAGGCGCGGCGACCGCGCTTGCGGCGGGCGAGGAAGACCGCGCCGCCACCGAGCGCCAGCAGCGCCACGGCCGCGGCCGCGATCGGCCCGGTGTTGGAGTCGGCACCGGTCGCGGCCAGCGCCGGGCCGCTCGCGCTGCTGGTGGCACCCGCGACCGTGGTGGTGCCGGAGCCGCTGCCGGAGGTGGCGCCGGCGCCGTCGGTCGAGGTCGCCGTGCCCGCCGGGGTGGTGGCCGAGGAGCCGCCGGTGGGCTGGCCGGACGGGGTCGAGTCGCCGCCGGCCGGCTGGCCGGTGGTCGGGTCCAGGATCAGGGTGGACGACTGGGCGTTCTTGAAGTCGAACATGCCCTCGATGGAGCCGGCGTGCTCGTCGAAGGAGAAGTCGCCGATCCGGCCGGTCTTCCAGTTGTCCTCGACGAAGCGCAGGATCGAGGTCTGGTCGGTCTGGGTGTGGTCGACGAAGTTGGACTTGGCGTACGGGGACGCGACCAGCAGCGGCAGGCGCGGGCCGAAGCCGCAGCGGTCGGCGTAGCCGCCCCAGCCGGCGTCCTTGCCGCACTGGCCGGCGCCGCTCAGGCCGTCGTTGGCGGCGTCGCGCGAGCCGTTGGTCGGCTCGGCGAACTTGTGGTCGTACCAGCCGTCCGAGTCGTCGTAGGCGATGACGACGGCGGTGGAGGCCCAGTCCTTGGACTTCTGCAGCTTGTTCAGGGTGTCGACGACGAAGTGCTGCTCGTCCAGCGGGTCGGAGTAACCCGCGTGGCCGTCCTGGTAGTTGGCGGCCTTCAGGTAGCTGACGGCCGGCAGGTTGCCGTGCTGCAGGGCGGCGTCGAAGTCGGTCAGGTCGTACTGGTGGTTCGCCTGGCCGTCGTGGCCGATCTCGTCCACGTCCTTCGGCGCCAGGTGCTTCGGGTTCGCCGTGGACTTGTAGTACTGGAACGGCTCGTGGTGCGGGTTGTAGTCGGTCTGCGAGGCGCCGACGATGTTGTTGTGCGCGGCGTCGCAGACGGCCTTGCCGTCCTTGGTGCCGGTGGGCTTGAAGCCGCCCTGGAACCAACCCCAGCTGACGCCCTTGTCGTTGAGCAGGTCGCCGATGTTCTTGCCGGTCATCACCAGCTGGTTGTGCGCGGGGTTGGAGCACTCGTCGTAGCCCGGGTCGGGGTCGTTGATGACGGTGCCGATGCCCTTGGCGTCCGGGGAGGCGACCACGTAGGCGTCGGTGGTCTGCTGACCGGTCTTCGGGTCCACCGGGTAGCCGCCGTGCAGCTGGCCGGAGACCAGGTTGATCGCGCCCGGGGTGGAGGGGCCGTAGTTGGTGCCGAAGGAGTTGTCGCTCATCGCGAAGCGCTGGGCGTAGTTCCAGTAGCCGGTGACGGTGTTGCCGTCGTAGTAGTCCATCACCAGGCCGGGCGCGGTGTACATCGGGGCCTTGCAGCTCTCGATGTCGGTGTGCTCGACGAACTTGTCCATCTTGCCGCCGTCGAAGGCGAGCTGCTCGTCCTTGTAGGTGTGGTCCTGGTCGCAGGTGACGGCCTGGGCCGGGCCCAGTCGCTGCGGGTTGTTCCGGTTCGGGTTCTTGTGGAGCAGGTCGTCGCTGAGGCCGTCGACCTTGGGGGTGCCGGGCTTGGCGGTGAACTTCACCTTGTCGTCGGCGGTGTTGGCCGCGTTCGGGTAGGTGCCGAAGTAGTGGTCGAAGGAGACGTTCTCCTGGAATATGACCACCAGGTGCTTGATCGGCGTGGCGGTCTGCGGGCCGTCGGCCGCGAAGGCGGCGGGCGTGCCGCCGAACGCGGTCAGCGAGGCCGCGCCGATCAGGCCGGCACCGTACCGGAGCCACCGCTTGCGGGTGGGGACTGCGTGCATGGTTGGGTCCTCGACGTCATCGTCATCTGTGTCAGAAGTTGGGGCCGTGACGCGCGTAGCGCGACATCAGCGGCTCGAAACTAGACACAGGAGGTGAACGCGGTCAACAGGTGCATGTAAACCCGAGGTTAACCGCAGTGGTACGGAACGATGCGTCAGGGCTGCGACTCGGCAGACAAGTCCGTCTAATGTCTGTCGAATGGGACGATTGCGGGATACCCGCCCGACGGTTTCAAGCCAGTAGGGTCGCCTCGACTCCCGCCAGCACCGCGGCCAGGCCCTGCTCGAAGCCCCGGTCGAAGTCCTGGAACATCACCCGGCCCGCTTCGGCGGCCAGCGGGTGGGCGGCCAGCCGCTCGGCGCGCGCGTCCACGTCGTAACCCTCCTCGCCGTCGAAGGGGTTGGGGCCCATGGACTGCTCCTCGATGACGAAGCCGACGGTGTAGCTGTAGGCCGTGTACCAGGCCCGGGCGGCGGCCGCCGGGCTGAAGCCGGCCTCGATCAGCAGTCGCAGCGAGGCCTCCAGGCCTGACGCGTACGAGGTGTCCGTGAACCGGGCGCCGCTGTAGACCTTGGCGCCGTCGCGGTAGCGCAGCAGCTGGGCGCGCAGGGTGCGCATGGTCGTCAGGTACGCCTCCCGCCAGTCGCCCGCCGACGGCCCGGCCTCGGCCGTCATGCGGCGCATCATCTCGGTCGCCATCTCGTCGAGCAGCGCCTGCTTGTCCTTGAAGTACCAGTACAGGGCGGGTGCCTTGACGTCCAGTCGGGCGGCGATCGCGCGCAGGGTGAGGCCGTCCAGGCCGGCCTCGTTCAGGAGGGTCAGCGCGGTGTCGACGACCTGGGCGCGATCGAGCTTGGGCGTTCTCTGCGGTGTCACGGTTGACAGTTTAACGCCGTTAATTGCAGGCTGTGGGTCAACCGCTGTTTAACAACGTTAAAGGGGGTTGTCGTGACCAACCACGGCATGTCCGACCTCGGGACGGACAACGAGGTCCTGATCGTCGGCGCAGGTCCCACCGGCCTCGCCCTCGCCCTGGACCTCGCCCGGCACGGCGTCGCCGCGCTACCGGTCGAGCGCGGTACGGAGCTCTTCCCCGGCTCGCGCGGCAAGGGCCTCCAACCGCGCACCCTGGAGGTCCTGGACGACCTCGGCGTGCTCGCCGAGATCCGCGCGACGGCCGGTCACTACCCGCCGAACCTGTTCTGGCGGGACGGCGAACCGCAGGGCGAGCGCTCGATGTACGACCCGACCGAGCCCTCCGAGGCCGAGCCGTACGCCGAGACGCTGATGGTGCCCCAGTGGCGCACCCAACAGGTGCTGTACCGGCGGCTGCGGGAGCTGGGCGGCGAGGTCGCCTTCGGACGCGAGCTGGTCGGCCTGGTCCAGGACGAGCACGGTGTGACCGCCGAGTTCGCGACCGGCGGTCCGGTGCGGGCGCGCTACGCGGTCGCCGCCGACGGCGGGCGCTCGACGGTGCGCCGACTGCTCGGCATCGGCATGACCGGGGAGACCGTCGACCCGGACCCGATACTGGTCGCGGACATCCGGCTCACCGGCCTCGGCCGCGAGCACTGGCACGTCTTCCGGGCCGAGCAGGGCCTGCTGGCGATCTGCCCGCTGGCCGGCACCGAGGAGTTCCAGCTCGTCGCCCAGTTCCCGGAGGGGACGGCCGTCGACCTCTCGCTCGACGGCATCCGGGCGCTGGTCGCCGAGCGCTCCCACCTGACCGCCGAGCAGGTCGCCGGGGTGGGCTGGGCGTCCGAGTTCCGGCCGCGCGCGGCGCTGGCCGACCGCTTCCGCTCCGGCCGGGTCCTGCTCGCGGGCGACGCCGCCCATGTGCACTCCCCGGCGGGCGCCCAGGGCCTCAACACCAGCATCCAGGACGCCTACAACCTGGGCTGGAAGCTGGCCGCCGTACTCTCGGGCAGGGCGGACGCCGCACTGCTCGACAGCTACGAGGAGGAGCGCCGGGCCAACGCCGCGGCCATGCTGGAGCTGTCCACCAAGGTCCACCGCGGCGAGGTCCGCCGCGGCCGGGCCACCCAGCAACTCGGTCTCGGCTACCGGGAGTCCTCGCTCGCCGTGGACACCCGCACGGGCCTGGCCGAGGACGCGCTGCGGGCCGGGGGCCGCGCACCGGACGGCAGCCGAGGCGGCATCCGGCTGTTCGACGCCTTCCGCGGGCCGCACTGGACGCTGCTGACGGTCGGCGCGGCGGCGGGCGCACCGGTCGAACTGCCCGCGCTGGACGTCCCGGTGGTGCGCATCCCGGCCTACGAGGCGTACGGCACCGGCGTGTTCCTCATCCGCCCGGACGGCTACGTCGGCTGGGCGGGGGCGACCGCCGAGGGCCTGGCGGAGTACGCGGCCCGCTGCGGGGTCGCCGCCTCGGCCACCGCGGTCGCCTCGGCCGCCTCGGTCGCCTCGGCCGCCTCGGTCGGTGAGTAGCCGCGGGGTGTGTCGGGGGCGGGCGCCGGACCCGGTGCCCGCCCCCGATGCCGGTCACCCGGCGGCGGCCTCCGCCTGGACGCCCTGGAGGGCGGTCACCAGGGCGTCGACGTCCTGCACGGTGTTGTACAGGGCCAGCGAGGCCCGGGCCGCACTCTGCAACCCGTAGGCGGCCAGGGCGGGTTGGGCGCAGTGGTGGCCGGCGCGGATCGCGATGCCCTGCTGGTCGAGCGCCCCGGCGAGGGCGATCGGGTCGGTCCCGGCGAGCAGGAAGGTCAGTACCCCGATCTTGCCCGGCGCGCTGCCGATCAGCCGGAGCCCGGGTACGGTCGCCAGCGCGGCGGTGGCGTACGCGGTGAGCTGCTCCTCGTGCGCGGTGGCGGCCTGCCGGTCCAGCCCGGACAGGTACCGCAGGGCCGCCCGCAGCCCGGCGACCCCGCCGATGTGGCCGGTGCCGGCCTCCAGGCGGTGCGGGACGGGGGCGTAGGCCGTCTCCGTGAAGCTCACCGAGTCGATCATGTTGCCGCCGCCCTGCCACGGGGGCATGGCCTCCAGCAGCTCCCGTTTGCCGTACAGCGCGCCGATCCCGGTCGGGGCGAAGACCTTGTGCCCCGAGAAGGTGTAGAAGTCGGCGTCCAGGGCGGTGACGTCCACCGGGAAGTGGCTCACCGCCTGGGCTCCGTCGACGAGCACCTTGGCGCCGTACCGGTGGGCGAGCGCGGTCAGAGGAAGGAACCGGGCGGCCCCGCGTC
>NZ_JBHVVI010000134.1:0-22517 GCF_042883685.1 Kitasatospora sp. NPDC058190 | reverse complement strand
ATTCAACCACCCCCCACCTCCCTAATCTCTTTTTTTTTTTGGGGTGGTTGTTTTTTTTTTTTTAACCCGGGGGCGCGCCCCCCGCCCCCCGGCGGCCCGCCCCCCCCGCGCGTCTGCGACACTGGAACAACCATGCCTAAGCCCGGAGAACTCACCTTTGTCGCGCCGCGCGGCGCCAAGCCCCCGCGACACCTCGCCGACCTGAGCCCCGCCGAGCGCAAGGAGGCCGTCGCCGAGCTGGGCGAGCAGCCGTTCCGCGCCAAGCAGCTCTCCAACCACTACTTCGGCCGGATGTCCAACGATCCGGCGAGCTGGACGGACATCCCCGCCGCCAGCCGGGAGAAGCTCACCGAGACCCTGCTGCCCGAGCTGATGTCGGTGGTGCGGCACGTCTCCTGCGACGACGACACCACCCGCAAGACGCTCTGGAAGCTGTTCGACGGCACCCTCGTCGAGTCGGTGCTGATGCGCTACCCGGACCGGGTCACCATGTGCATCAGCTCGCAGGCCGGCTGTGGCATGAACTGTCCGTTCTGCGCCACCGGCCAGGCCGGGCTGACCCGCAACCTGTCCACTGCCGAGATCGTCGAGCAGATCGCCGCCGGGATGCGCGCGCTCAAGGTCGGTGAGATCCCCGGCGGCGAGGCGCGGCTGTCCAACGTGGTCTTCATGGGCATGGGCGAGCCGCTGGCCAACTACAACCGGGTGCTGGCCGCGATCCGCCGGCTGACCGACCCGGCGCCGGACGGCTTCGGCCTGTCCCAGCGCGGCATCACCGTCTCCACCGTCGGCCTCGTCCCGGCGATGAACCGGCTGGCCGACGAGGGCCTCAGCTGCCGTCTGGCGCTGTCGCTGCACGCCCCGGACGACGAGCTGCGCGACGAGCTGGTCCCGGTGAACACCCGGTGGAAGGTCGCCGAGGTGCTGGACGCGGCCTGGAACTACGCGGAGAAGTCCGGCCGCCGGATCTCCATCGAGTACGCGCTGATCAAGGACATCAACGACCAGGCCTGGCGCGCCGACCTGCTCGGCCGGCTGATCAAGAACCACCGGGTGCACGTCAACCTGATCCCGCTGAACCCGACCCCGGGTTCCAAGTGGACGGCCTCCCGGCCCGAGGACGAGCGCGAGTTCGTCCGCCGGCTCCAGTCCCACGGCGTGCCGACGACGGTCCGCGACACCCGCGGCCAGGAGATCGACGGCGCCTGCGGCCAGCTCGCCGCGGCCGGCTGAGCCCCACGACGGGAGGACCGGCTAGCGCAGCCCGGCGGCCGCCAGCGCGGCGGTCGCCCCGCCGGTCAGCAGCAGCGTGGTGCCGACCGCCAGGATGCGCAGCAGGACCGCGCCGAACAACAGCCGCGGCGAGGTGCCGAGGCGCAGCAGCGCGTCGGTGACCTCGCGCCGGTCGGTGCGGACCTCGGCCAGTCGGGAGACCACCGCGGCGGCCGCGCAGCCGAGCACCAGGCAGGCCTCGACGGCGGGCAGTACGTCGGCGCTTCCGGGCGTGCCGATCCAGTAGCGGATGGTGGTGAGCACCAGCGCGACGACGAGGGTGAGGACGGCCAGCGGCGGGCCGAGGCGGCGGGCCTGGGCGGTCAGGCCCCGACCGGCGAGCAGCCGCAGCGGGGTGGGCCGGCCGAGGGCGAGCAGCCGTCCGGTCCAGGCGAGCAGCGGGCCGGTGAGCAGCGTGAGCCCGAGCGCGCTGGCGGCCCAGCCGCCGAGGGCGGCGGTGCTGGTGGTGCCGAGTCCGGCGGGCAGGTGGATCGGGCGGCCGTCGGACTCGGCATCGGGCCGCAACGCGATGAGTTCGAGCGCGGCGCCGATCACCACCAGTCCGATCGGCAGGGCGATCCGCCAGATGCCGAAGCCGGTCGGGCTGAGGGCGCGGCCGCCGGGCAGGGTGTCGGCGACGGGCACCGCGCAGGCGGCGGCGATGCCGGCGGTGATCGGGACCAGGGCGAGCAGCGTGACGGGCGCGGCGGCCGGCAGCGGGACGCCCATGCCGAGGTCAGGGGCGAGCGAGGGCCCCGCGATGTCGTTGCGCAGGACCAGGAAGAGCAGCAGGGTCAGCACGCTGCCGAGGGTGCAGGCGAGGGCGACCTCGCTGGCGATCAGGGCGCGGATCCTGCGGGAGCCGGCCCCGGCGGCGGTGAGTCCGGCGATCCGCTCGGGCCGTCGGGCGGGCACCGAGCGGGCGGCGACGGCCGCGAACCAGGCGACGGCGGCCAGCGGGGGCAGGCACCAGAGCAGTCGGACCAGCGCGTCGGTGCCGCCGAGCGGTTCGCTCAGCGCCCGGCCGAGGGAGCGCAGCAGGAACGCGGCGACGACGGCGGCGGCCAGTGCGGTGAGCAGCCAGCGGCCGAGGTCGGGCACCCGGTAGCCCCGGGCCAGACGGAGGTAGAACACGTCGACTCTTTCAGCGGCTGGGCGTCGTCAGCGTCGGGTGGCCGTGACGGCGGACGCACCGGTCGTCCCCGGGGCGGCGGTGCCGCGCGGGACAGGGGCAGCGGGGGCGGTGAGCCGTCCGTCGACGAGGGCGACGGCGCGGTCCGCGAACCGGACGAGCTCGGGGTCGTGGGTGGCCAGGACGAGGGTGAGCTGGTGCGAGCGGGCCGCGCTGGTCAGTATCCGCAGCACCTGGTCGGCGGCCTCGCGGTGCAGCGGGGCGGTGGGGTCGTCGGCGAAGACGACCGGCGGCAGCGGGGCGAGGGCGCGGGCGACGGCGATCCGCTGGCGCTGGCTCTGGACCAGCCGCTCGGGGCGCTGCCGGCCGATCTCGCCGACGTCGAGGCGCTCCAGCCACTCGTCGGCGGCGGTGTAGGCGGCCTTGTTGCCGGCCCCGGCGAGGAGCAGCGGCAGGGCGACGTTCTCACGGGCGGTCAGTTCGGGCACCAGGTGAGGTTCGGAGCCGACGAAGCCGAAGCGGTCGCGGCGCAGCCGTTCGCGGCCGGCGCGGCCGAGGGTGTGCACGGGCGAGCTGTTGAACCAGACCTCGCCCTCGTCGACCGGGAGCTGGGCGGAGAGGCAGCCGAGCAGGGTGCTCTTGCCGGAGCCGCGCGGGCCGGTGACGGCGAGCACCTCGCCGTCGCGGACGCCGATCGAGATGCCGCGCAGCGCGGGGGTGCCGTAGTGGGACTTGACGATCCCTCGGGCCCACAGCACGTCGTTGTCAGGCGGTGCCGCTGACATGAGGTTCCATCCTGGGTGCCGCAGGGATATGACAGTCGTCAGATTAGAACGACCGGGGCCTCGCGCGGTTGCGGCGCACTGGTCCATCACGGGCAAATCACCCGCATTCAGGCATGTTTGGTCGTACGACTGTGATGTTGACGGGTCATCGGAGCGCGGACGCCGAAGGGCGGCCCCGGGGATCGGGGCCGCCCTTCGGCGGAGGGTGGGGAAGAGGGCTCAGGGGATCAGAGCTTCGCCCACGCGTCGGTGAGGCTGGTCCGCAGGATCTGCTCGATCTCGTCGAAGGTCGACTGGTCGGAGATCAGCGGCGGGGCCAGCTGGACGACCGGGTCGCCACGGTCGTCGGCGCGGCAGTACAGGCCGTTGTCGAAGAGGGCCTTCGAGAGGAAGCCGTAGAGCACGCGCTCGGTCTCCTCGTCGTTGAAGGTCTCCTTGGTGGCCTTGTCCTTCACGAGCTCGATGCCGTAGAAGTAGCCGTTGCCGCGGACGTCGCCGACGATCGGCAGGTCGCGCAGCTTGCTCAGGGTGCCCAGGAAGCGCGACTCGTTGTCGAGGACGTGCTGGTTCAGGCCCTCGCGCTCGAAGATGTCGAGGTTGGCGAGTGCCACGGCCGAGGAGACCGGGTGGCCGGCGAAGGTGTAGCCGTGCAGGAAGGTGTTGTCACCCTTGTAGAACGGCTCGGCGATGCGGTCCGAGATGATCGTGGCGCCGATCGGGGAGTAGCCCGAGGTCATGCCCTTGGCGCAGGTGATCATGTCCGGCACGTAGCCGAACTTGTCGGCGCCGAACATGGTGCCGAGGCGGCCGAAGGCGCAGATGACCTCGTCCGAGACCAGCAGCACGTCGTGGCGGTCGCAGATCTCGCGCAGACGCTGGAAGTAGCCGGGCGGCGGCGGGAAGCAGCCACCGGCGTTCTGCACCGGCTCGACGAAGACGGCGGCGACGGTCTCGGGGCCCTCGAAGAGGATGGCCTCCTCGACCTGGTCGGCGCACCAGCGGCCGTACGCCTCGGGGTCGACGGTGCCGTCGGGGCCCTCGAGGTAGTGCGGGGCGCGGTAGATGTTGGTGTTCGGGGCCTTGTGGGTGCCCGGCACCAGCGGCTCGAACGGGGCCTTCAGGCCCGGCAGGCCGGTGATGGACAGCGCGCCCTGCGGGGTGCCGTGGTAGGCGATGGCGCGGGAGATGACCTTGTACTTGGTCGGCTTGCCGGTCAGCTTGAAGTACTGCTTGGCGAGCTTCCAGGCGGTCTCGACGGCCTCGCCGCCACCGGTGGAGAAGAAGACCTTGTTCAGGTCGCCCGGGGCGTAGTTGGCCAGGCGCTCGGCCAGCTCGACGGCCTTGGGGTGCGCGTAGCTCCAGATCGGGAAGAACGCGAGTTCCTTGGCCTGCTTGGCGGCGACCTCGGCGAGCTCGGTGCGGCCGTGACCGGCCTGCACGACGAACAGGCCGGCCAGGCCGTCGATGTACTTCCGGCCCTTGTCGTCCCAGATGTACGTGCCCTCGCCCTTGACGATGGTCGGCACGGGGGAGTTCTCGTACGACGACATGCGGGTGAAGTGCATCCACAGGTGGTCGTAGGCGGTCTTGGAAAGGTCCTTCTGCGCCGGGTCGGCTGTCATCGGGTGCCCCAGGTGTAGGTCTGTTTCCGGAGCTTCAGGTAAACGAAGCTCTCGGTGCTCCGCACGCCGGGAAGCGCGCGGATGCGCTTGTTGATCAGTTCGAGCAGGTGCTCGTCGTCCTCGCAGACCAGTTCGGCCAGGAGATCGAACGAGCCTGCGGTGCAGACGACGTAGTCGACCTCGTCGAGGGCGGCCAGCGCGTCGGCGACAGGCTCGATGTCGCCCTCGACCCGGATGCCGACCATCGCCTGGCGGGTGAAGCCGACGGTGAGCGGGTCCGTGACGGCGACGATTTGCATCACGCCCTGGTCGAGCAGCTTCTGGACGCGCTGCCGTACGGCTGCCTCGGACAGGCCGACGGCCTTGCCGATGGCGGCGTACGGGCGGCGCCCGTCCTCCTGGAGCTGCTCGATGATCGCCTTGGAGGCGGCGTCGAGGGGAACGCTCACGTTCCGGTCGCGGTTGGCCACGCGGCCACTGTGCCTGATCGTTCCCTTGTTCGCAAGCGTGGAAACTGCTGATTTCGTCGCGATCTTGGAAATCCCATGCGGATTTCATCGCCGATGTGACTCCGGCCTGTCGATCCCGGCAGTCCTGCGGCTACCCTGACACGGTACGCGCGCGCCCCCGCACGGCGGCGTGCGTTCCGCCACCAGTGGACCGCGCCGCTTCGGGCCCGGCCACTCGGCACCCTTCGTAGGCCGGATCCGCCGACGTACCATGGCGCCGGAATCTGCAACGCCGCAGGCCCAGACCGAGGAGAGACCCGTGAGCGACCTTCGCACGCTGCGCAACTACATCAACGGTGAGTTCGTCGACGCGGCTGACGGCCGCACGCTCGACATCGTCGACCCGGCGACCGGCGAGGTGTACGCGACGTCGCCGCTGTCCGGTGCCGCTGACGTGGACGCGGCCATGGCCTCCGCCGCCGCCGCGTTCCCGATCTGGCGCGACGCCACCCCGAGCACCCGGCAGAAGCTGCTGCTCAAGATCGCCGACGCGGTCGAGGCGCGGGCCGACGAGATCGTCGACGCGGAGGTGCGCAACACCGGCAAGCCCCGCGCGCTGACCCTCTCCGAGGAGATCGGCCCGATGGTGGACCAGATCCGCTTCTTCGCCGGTGCCGCCCGCCTGCTGGAGGGCAAGGCCGCCGGTGAGTACATGGACGGGATGACCTCGATCGTCCGCCGCGAGCCGGTGGGTGTCTGTGCCCAGGTCGCGCCGTGGAACTACCCGATGATGATGGCGGTCTGGAAGTTCGCCCCGGCCATCGCCGCCGGTAACACCGTCGTGCTGAAGCCCTCGGACACCACCCCGGCCTCCACCGTGCTGCTGGCCGAGATCATCGGCGGCATCCTCAAGGAGCTGGAGCTGCCGGCCGGCGTCTTCAACGTCATCTGCGGTGACCGCGAGACCGGCAAGCTGATGGTCGAGCACAGGACCCCGGCGATGGCCTCCATCACCGGTTCGGTCCGGGCCGGCATCCAGGTCGCCGAGTCGGCCTCCAAGGACGTCAAGCGCGTCCACCTGGAGCTGGGCGGCAAGGCCCCGGTCGTGGTCTTCGAGGACGCCGACATCGCCGAGGCCGTCGAGGGCATCTCGGTGGCCGGCTACTTCAACGCCGGCCAGGACTGCACCGCCGCCACCCGCGTGCTGGTGCACGAGTCGATCCACGACGCCTTCGTCGAGGCGCTGGCCAAGGCCGCGGCCGAGACCAAGACCGGCGGCGTGGACGACGAGGACGTGCTGTACGGCCCGCTGAACAACGCCAACCAGCTGAAGCAGGTGGTCGGCTTCATCGAGCGGCTGCCCGCCCACGCCAAGGTCGAGGCCGGTGGCCACCGGGTCGGCGACAAGGGCTACTTCTACGCCCCGACCGTCGTCTCCGGCCTGCAGCAGGACGACGAGATCATCCAGAACGAGGTCTTCGGCCCGGTCATCACCGTGCAGAAGTTCACCGACGAGGACCAGGCCGTCGAGTACGCCAACGGCGTCGAGTACGCGCTGGCCTCCTCGGTGTGGACCAAGGACCACGCCCGCGCCATGCGGATGTCGCGCCGCCTGGACTTCGGCTGCGTCTGGATCAACACCCACATCCCGCTGGTCGCCGAGATGCCGCACGGTGGCTTCAAGAAGTCCGGCTACGGCAAGGACCTGTCGGCGTACGGCTTCGAGGACTACACCCGCGTGAAGCACGTCATGACCGCGATCTAGCGGGTCGTGACCATCGAGTGCGGTATGACCGCGATCTAGCGGGTCGTGACCATCGGGCGCGGTATGACCGCGATCCGGTCTCGGTCGGAACTCGTCTGAACTGACAAGGGGCCCGGGTCTTTTCGACCCGGGCCCTGTCGCTTTGCACCCTGTCGGCGGGTGGCGTGACCGACTGACAGGATGAAACTGCACTTCGGGGACCGGCGGCCCTAGCCTTACCGGCATGAGCATCCCCACCGCTGACTCAGCCGCCGGCCAGGCCGTCAAGGCCGCCGACCGCGCGCACGTCTTCCACTCGTGGTCCGCCCAGGCGCTGATCGACCCCCTCGCGGTGGCCGGCGCCGAGGGCTCGTACTTCTGGGACTACGACGGCAACCGCTACCTCGACTTCTCCTCGCAGCTGGTCAACACCAACATCGGCCACCAGCACCCGAAGGTGGTCGCCGCGATCCAGGAGCAGGCGGCGAAGCTCTGCACCGTCGCCCCCGGCTTCGCGGTCGAGTCGCGCAGCGAGGCCGCCCGGCTGATCGCCGAGCGCACCCCGGGCGACCTGAACAAGATCTTCTTCACCAACGGCGGCGCCGAGGCCGTCGAGAACGCCATCCGGCTGGCCCGGCTGCACACCGGCCGGCAGAAGGTGCTGTCCACCTACCGCTCGTACCACGGTGCCACCGCCAACGCGATCGCCCTCACCGGCGACCCGCGGCGCTGGGCCAACGAGACCGGCGTCTCCGGTGTGGTGCACTTCTGGGGCCCGTACCCCTACCGCTCCAACTTCCACGCCGAGAACGAGGCGCAGGAGTGCGAGCGCGCGCTGTCGCACCTGGAGCAGGTGATCGCCTTCGAGGGGCCGGGTACGGTCGCGGCGGTCATCCTGGAGACGGTGGTCGGCACCGCGGGCATCCTGATCCCGCCGGCGGGGTACCTGGCCGGGGTGCGGGAGATCTGCGACCGCCACGGGATCGTGTTCATCCTGGACGAGGTGATGGCCGGCTTCGGCCGCACCGGCGAGTGGTTCGCCGCCGACCACTGGGGCGTCGTCCCGGACCTCATGACCTTCGCCAAGGGCGTCAACTCGGGCTACGTGCCGCTGGGCGGCGTGGCGATCAACACCGAGATCGCCGCCACCTTCGCCGAGCGGCCGTTCCCCGGTGGGCTCACCTACTCCGGACACCCGCTGGCCTGCGCCTCGGCGGTGGCCACCATCAACGCGATGGCGGAGGAGGGCATCGTCGAGAACGCCAAGCACATCGGCGAGACGGTGCTCGGCCCGGGCCTGCGCGAGTTGGCCGAGCGGCACCCCTCGATCGGCGAGGTGCGCGGTCTGGGCGTGTTCTGGGCGCTCGACCTGGTCAAGGACCGGGAGACCCGCGAGCCGCTCGTCCCGTACAACGCCGCGGGCGCCGACAACGCGCCGATGGCCGAGCTGGCCGCCGCCTGCAAGCAGCGCGGGCTCTGGCCGTTCGTCAACATGAACCGCTTCCACGTCGTCCCGCCGTGCACCGTCACCGAGGAGGAGGCCAAGGCCGGCCTCGCGGTGCTGGACGAGGTGCTGTCGCTCACCGACGCGCACGCTGTCTGACGTGCCTCCCAGGACGGCCCCGGGCACCCGTGTCCGGGGCCGTCCCACGCTCTGGAAGGTCCCACATGCCCAGCAGCTCCACCCTGATCCGCCGCCCCGCCCCCGACCGCCCGCAGGGCCCCGCGCGCCTACGCCGACGTTCCGTGCTCGGCGGGACCGCGCTGCTCGGCGCCGGGACGCTGACCGGCTGCGGCATCCCGTCCGCGTACGTCGCCGAGGACCGCCGCTCGGCGCCGGACCGCTCGGAGAGCGACAAGCGGCTGAACTTCTCCAACTGGACGCAGTACATCGACACCGACGACCAGGGCAGGCGCCCGACCCTGGACGCGTTCAGCGAGAAGACCGGGATCGCGGTCACCTACACCGAGGACATCAACGACAACGACGAGTTCTTCGGCAAGATCAGCCCGGTGCTCACCCAGGGCGCCGACCCGGGCCGGGACCTGATGGTCATCAGCGACTGGATGGCCGGGCGGTACGTCTCGCTGGGCTGGGTGCAGGCGATGGACCGGGCCAACCTTCCCCATGTCACCGCCAACCTGGACCCGCAGCTGTCGGACCCGGCCTTCGACCCCGGGCGCAAGCGCAGCGCGCCCTGGCAGTCCGGGATCACGGGCATCGCGTACAACCGCAAGGCGCTCGACCGGGAGCTCAAGTCCACGGCCGACCTGTGGGCGCCCGACCTCAAGGGCCGGATCACGCTGTTCGCCGGACTGGACGAGGCGCTCGGGCTGCTGATGCTCTCCCAGGGCGCGGACATCTCGCGGTTCAGTGACGACGACGCGCACAGGGCGATGGACCTGGTGCAGAAGATGGTCGACACCGGGCACGTCCGGCGCTTCACCGGCAACGACTACACCAGCGACCTCGCCTCCGGCGCCGCGGTCGCCTGCCAGGCCTACTCCGGCGACGCCGTCCAACTCACCGCCGAGAACCCGGACATCGCCTTCCTGGTGCCGGAGGAGGGCGGCGAGCTGTGGGCGGAGAGCCTGATGATCCCCAACCGGGCCGTCCACAAGAGCAACGCCGAGCTGCTGATCGACTACTACTACCAGCCGGAGGTGGCGGCCGAACTCGCCGCGGCCGTCCAGTACATCTGCCCGGTGCCGGCCGCCCGCGAGGTGCTGGCGAACAGCGGGGACAAGGACAAGGCCGAACTCGCCGAGAACCCGCTGGTGTTCCCGACCGAGGAGATGCGCGCCCGGCTGCACGGCATGCGCGACGTCACCTCGGCCGAGCGGCCGGAGCTGCACAAGGTGTGGGGGCGCATCACCGGGGTGTGACGCCGGGGCGCGACGCTCACCTGCGGACGGCGTCCAGCGCGAGCAGCGCCACGTGCAGGGACAGGCAGGACTCCACCTGGTCGAGGTCGACGCCGAGGATGCGCTCGACCTTGTGCAGCCGGTCGTAGAAGGACGGCCGGGACAGGTGCGCGGCGTCGGCCGCTGCCGACTTGTTCCGGCCCTGCTCCAGGTAGATCCGCAGCATCTGCACCAACTGGCCGTTGTGCTCGGCGTCGTGGGCCAGCAGCGGTCCCAACTCCCTTTCCACGTACGTCTGCAGGCGGGCGTCGTCGCGCAGCAGGTGGAGCAGGCCGCGCAGCCGGACGTCGGGCAGCCGGTAGTAGGAGGCGGTCCGGCCGCCGCCGGGCGCGTCGTGCAGGGCCGCGTCGGCGACCTGGGCGGCCTCCAGCAGGGTGCGCCGGGCGTCGCGGACCGAACCGACCGAGGAGCCGACCGCGACCACCGGGCCGGGGGCGTCGGCGCCCTCCCGGCCGGCGTCGGCGGACATCCGGCGCAGGGTGGCCGAGAAGGAGTCCAGCGCGGAGTGCTCGTCCTGCTGGGCGCCGAGCGCGATCAGCAGGCCCACGCCCTCGTCGTCGAGCGCGCCGACCAGGGCGGACAGCCGGCAGGCCCGGACCGCGCCGGCGGCCAGTTCGGTGAAGTCGCGCAGCCGGGCCTGGGCCTCCAGCGCGGCCGGGATCGGCCCGCGGCGTTGGCGCAGCACCACCCCGACGAGCCGGCGCCCCTCCAGCGGGACGCCGAGCGCCTGGGCGCGCAGGGCCACCTCGGAGACGGTCAGCGCGTGGGTGAGGATGCCGGAGAGCAGGGTGCGGTGGGTCTGCCGCTCCAGGCTCTCGCGGTCGCGCACCACCAGCCGGTTGAGCGCCAGCGCCGAGGCGCCGCGCTCCAGCAGCATGGCGTGCGGGTGGGCCTCGCCCTCCGGCAGCGGACCCGGATCCTGGACCAGCACCAGCCGGCCCCAGTCCTGGCCGCGGGCGCCGACGGTGGTCACCAGCCAGCCGCTGCGCGGGTCGTGGCCGGTGCGGCCGGGCGGACGGACCCCGCGCGAGCGACGCTCCCAGTCCTCCAGCAGCTCGGCCTCCGGGCGTCCGGCGCTGTCGTGGGCGAGCACCTGGTGGGCCAGGTTCTCCAGGACCACCGGCGCGCCCGCCATCCCGGCCACCTGGCGGATCACCTCGGGCGGCTCGGCGCCCTCCACCACCAGCTCGTTGAACACCTGGTGCACCGACTCGGAGACCCGCAACTGCTCCAGCTGGGCGTTGACCACCAGGGCGTGCACGGCCTCGGTGACGGCGACGAAGCGCACCTCGCGGCGGAGTGCGACCAGTGGCAGTCCGCATTGCTCGGCGGCGTTCACCAGGGCGCGCGGCAGCGAGTCGAAGTAGCGCCGCCCGAACTCGACCACCAGGCCGGCCACCCCGACCTCGTCCAGGTCGCGGACGTAGCGGGCCAGGCCCGCGCGGTCCTCGGGCAGCGCGATGCCGGTGGTCAGCACCAGCTCGCCGCCCTGGAGCATCCCGGCGACGTCGGGCAGCTCGCTCACATGGACCCAGCGGACCGGCCGCTCCAGGCGGTCGGCGCCGGCCACCACCTGCGGCAGGCCGCGCCGCATCACCTCCAGGTCGAGCACGCGGGCGACGGTGGGAAGCATCGCGGGCCTCCAGAGCCGGGGGAGCGGGAACAGGGGGATCAGAGTGTCAGGTAAATCATCCATCGCGGCGACGACCTGTTGCCCTGCGAAGGGCCTTGCACTCTGTAAGGCCCTTCGTGCCGAGACTGCCGAAGTGACCCTTGTCACGTCAACCCCGCAACGGGCAAGGTCAGCGGGACCGCAGACCCCCACGGCGGAAGCGCGAACCCGCAGCGTGCGGTCGGACCGCCGGCACTTGGAGGAACCAGATGGACCTGACCGACTTCGGCGCGGGCGCGCAGTACATCGCGGGCCGTCAGAGCCGGGGCGGCGGCGCACCCTTCCAGGTCGTCAACCCCGCCGACGGCAGCGTGGTCGAGCAGGTCGCGCTGGCCACCGCCGCCGACGTGGACACCGCCGTCGCCGCCGCGAAGGCCGCCCTGCCCGGCTGGTCCTCCACCACCCCCGGCGCCCGGTCCGAGGCGCTCACCCGGCTGGCCGCCGTACTGACCGACGCGGCGCGGGACCTCGCCCGGGTCGAGACCGCGCAGACCGGCAAGCCGGTCAAGCTGGCCACCGAGTTCGACGTCCCCGGCACCATCGACAACACCGCCTTCTTCGCCGGCGCCGCCCGCAACCTGGAGGGCAAGGCGGCCGGCGAGTACTCCGGCGACCACACCTCCTACGTGCGGCGCGAGGCGATCGGCGTGGTCGGCTCGATCTCGCCGTGGAACTACCCGCTGCAGATGGCCGCCTGGAAGATCCTCCCGGCCATCGCCGCCGGCAACACCATCGTGCTCAAGCCGGCCGAGCTGACCCCGCTGACCTCGCTGATGTTCGCCCGGGCCTGCACCGAGGCGGGCATCCCGGACGGCGTGGTCAACGTGGTCACCGGCGCCGGGCGCACGGCCGGCGAGCACCTGGTCGCCCACCCCGACGTCGCGATGGTCTCCTTCACCGGCTCCACCGCGGTCGGCCGGCGGGTCGCCGAACTCGCCACCGCGAGCGTCAAGCGCACCCACCTCGAACTCGGCGGCAAGGCCCCGTTCGTGGTCTTCGACGACGCCGACCTGGACGCCGCGGTGCACGGCGCCGTCGCCGCCTCGCTGATCAACGGCGGTCAGGACTGCACCGCCGCCACCCGCGCCTACGTCCAGCGCCCGCTGTACGAGGCCTTCGTGGCCGGGGTGGCCGAGCTGTACGCGGCGATCCGGATCGGCGACCCGCGCAATCCGCACACCGACCTCGGCCCGCTGGTCTCGTACACCCACCGGGACCGGGTGGCCGGCTTCGTGGAGCGCGCCCGCTCCTACGCCACCGTGGTCACCGGCGGCCCCGCGCCGGAGCGGGGCCACGACGGCACCGACCTCACCCGGGGCGCCTACTACGCGCCGACCCTGATCACCGGCGCGGCCCAGGACAGCGAGGTGGTCCAGGGGGAGGTGTTCGGCCCGGTACTGGTCGTGCTGCCCTTCGACGGCGACGACGAGGGCCTGCGGCTGGCCAACGACACCCCGTACGGCCTGGCCGCCTCCGCCTGGACCGGCAACGTGCACCGCTCGCTGCGCGCCACCCGGGAGATCGCCGCCGGGTGCGTCTGGGTCAACGACCACATCCCGATCATCAGCGAGATGCCGCACGGCGGGTACAAGGCGTCCGGCTACGGAAAGGACATGTCCCAGTACTCGCTGGACGAGTACACCCAGGTCAAGCACGTCATGTTCGACACCACCGCGGTGGCCCGCAAGGACTGGCACCGCACCGTCTTCGGCGACAGATAACCCCCGGACCGGGGTGCTTCCCCCACGCACCCCCCTTCCCCCAGGAGGCCCGATCCATGGCGTTCAAGGCGTTCAACGAGCTCACCGACGGCCTGCCCGAACCGGTCCGCAGGGCCTGGGAACGCAGTCTGACCGGCGGTCGGGCCGCGGTCGGCCGCCGCACCCTGCTGCGCGCCGCCGCGCTGACCGCCGGGGCGGGCACCCTGGCCGCCTGCGGCATCCCGGCGGCTCCCCGGGCGACCGGCGACTCGACCGCGGGCGCCGCCAAGGACCTTTCGGAGAGCGAGAAGGAGGTCGACTTCTCCAACTGGCCGCTGTACGTGGACACCGACGAGAAGGACAAGCAGAAGCACGGCACCCTGGACGCCTTCACCGCGGCCACCGGCATCGAGGTCAAGTACAACGAGGACATCAACGACAACGTCGAGTTCTTCGGCAAGGTCAAACCGCAGCTGGCGGCCGGCCAGGACACCGGCCGCGACCTGGTGGTGCTCACCGACTGGATGGCCGCCCGGCTGATCCGGCTCGGCTGGGCGCAGAAGCTGAACCCGGCGAACGTCACCACCGCGATCACCAACGTCGACGCCCGCTTCCGCGCCCCCGACTGGGACCCGGGCCGGCTCTACTCCTACCCGTGGGCCGGCATCCAGGTCGTCGTCGCCTACAACAAGAAGGCGACCAAGGGGAAGGAGGTCACCAGCGTCTCCCAACTGCTGGACGACCCCGAGCTCAAGGGCCGGGTCACCTTCCTCTCGGAGATGCGCGACAGCATCGGGATGGTGCTGCTGGACCTGGGCAAGGATCCGGCCAAGTTCACCGCCGACGACTACGACGCCGCGATCGCCCGGCTGCAGAAGGCCGTCGACAGCAAGCAGATCCGCCGCTTCACCGGCAACGACTACGGCCAGGAGCTCTCCTCCGGCGACATCGCGGCCTGCGTCGCCTGGGGCGGTGACCTGATCCAACTGCGCGCCGACAACCCGGACATCGAGTTCGTCGTGCCGGAGAAGGGCTACGTCGCCTCGACCGACAACATGCTGGTCCCGGCCAAGGCCAGGCACAAGACGAACGCGGAGAAGCTGATCGACTTCTACTATCAGCCGAAGATCGCGGCGCAGCTGGTCGCGGGCATCGGCTACGTCTCCGCCGTCACCGGGATGAAGGACGAGCTCGCCACCCTCGCCCCGGACAGCGCGGCCAACCCGCTGGTCGTACCCACCCCCGAGATGGCGGCCAAGGCGCACGTGTTCCGCACGCTCACCGAGAGCGAGGAGAGCGACTTCGAGCAGAAGTTCTCCAAGCTCATCGGCGCCTGACCCCCGTTCACGGCCGAGAAACCCAGGAAGACACCCCATGACAGACCAGCTGCGCGACGCGGCCGGCGGCGACGTCCGCCTCACCGGCATCGGCAAGACCTACGGCGCCTTCACCGCCGTCCACCCGCTCGACCTGACCGTCCCCCAGGGCTCCTTCTTCGCCCTGCTCGGCGCCTCCGGCTGCGGCAAGACCACCACCCTGCGCATGATCGCCGGCCTGGAGGAGCCCACCAGCGGCACCGTCCTGATCGGCGGACAGGACGTCACCGCCCTGCCCCCGTACAAGCGGCCGGTGAACACCGTCTTCCAGAGCTACGCGCTCTTCCCGCACCTGGACATCTTCGAGAACGTCGCCTTCGGCCTGCGCCGGCGCGGCAGGAAGGACGTCAAGAAGCAGGTCGACGAGATGCTGGAGCTGGTCGAGCTCGGCCAGTACGCCCGGCGCAAGCCGCACCAGCTCTCCGGCGGCCAGCAGCAGCGCGTCGCGGTCGCCCGCGCGCTGATCAACCACCCCCAGGTGCTGCTGCTGGACGAGCCGCTCGGCGCCCTCGACCTCAAGCTGCGCCGCCAGATGCAGCTGGAACTCAAGCGGATCCAGACCGAGGTCGGCATCACCTTCGTGCACGTCACCCACGACCAGGAGGAGGCCATGACCATGGCCGACACCATCGCGGTGATGAACGGCGGCCGGGTCGAACAGCTGGGCGCGCCCGCCGAGCTGTACGAGAACCCCGCCACCACCTTCGTGGCCAACTTCCTCGGCCAGTCCAACCTGCTGCCCGCCGAGGTCACCGGCGGCGCGGGCGAGGACCTGCTGCTCACCGTGGCCGGCACGCGCCTCGCCGTGCCGAAGGCGCGCTGCGCCACCGACGCCAAGCGGGTCCACCTGGGCGTGCGCCCGGAGAAGATCACCATCACCCACGGCTCCGAGCAGGCCGCCGAGGGCCGCAACACGCTGGTCGGCACCGTCGTCGACTCCAGCTTCATCGGCGTCTCCACCCAGTACCTGGTGCGCACCGACGGCGGCCAGGAGGTCACCGTCTTCGAGCAGAACATGGAGCGCGACGCCCGGATCGTCCCCGGCGCCGCCGTGCTGCTGCACTGGAACCCGGCGCACTCCTTCGCCCTGGACGCCTCGCAGGCGATCGACGCGGGCACCGCGGAGGAGGCCGCATGACCGCCACCACCCCGGCCGCGCCGCCGCAGGCCGTACCCCCGGATCGCAGCCCGTCGTCGGGCCGGGAACCGAAGCCGAGGCGCAAGCTCACCCCGTACTGGCTGCTGCTGCCCGGCATCGCCTGGCTGGTCGTCTTCTTCGCCGTGCCGATGGTGTACCAGGCGTCCACCTCACTGCAGACCGGCTCGCTCGAAGAGGGATTCAAGGTCACCTGGCACATCTCGACCTACTGGGACGCCCTGGTCGAGTACAAGTGGCACTTCGTCCGCTCGTTCTCCTACGCGGCGATCGCCACCGTGCTCTGCCTGGCCGTCGGCTACCCGCTCGCGTACACGATCGCCTTCAAGGCGAACCGGCGCTGGCGCAACGTCATCCTGATCCTGGTCATCGCGCCGTTCTTCACCAGCTTCCTGATCCGCACGCTGGCCTGGAAGACCATCCTGTCCGACGGCGGCCCGGTGGTCGGCGCACTGAACACCCTGCACGTCCTGGACGTCACCAACGCGCTCGGCCTCACCTCCGGGGACCGGGTGCTGGCCACCCCGCTCGCCGTGGTCTGCGGTCTGACGTACAACTTCCTGCCGTTCATGATCCTGCCGCTGTACACCTCACTGGAGCGGATCGACCCCCGGCTGCACGAGGCGGCCGGCGACCTGTACGCCCGGCCGTTCACCACCTTCCGCAAGGTCACCTTCCCGATCTCGCTGCCGGGCGTGGTCGCGGGCACCCTGCTCACCTTCATCCCGGCCTCCGGCGACTACATCAACGCCCAGCTGCTGGGCTCGCCGAGCGAGCAGATGGTCGGCAACGGCATCCAGAAGCAGTTCCTGAACGTGCTCGACTACCCCACGGCGGCCGCGCTGAGCTTCATCCTGATGGCCCTGATCCTGGGCATGGTGACGGTCTACATGCGCAAGGCCGGGACGGAGGAACTGGTCTGATGTCCCGGATTTCCAAGTGGATCCGCGCCCACCTGGTGGTGCTGGCCGGCCTGCTGGCCCTCGCCTACCTGGTGCTGCCCAACCTGGTCGTGCTGGCCTTCTCGTTCAACAAGCCGGTCGGCAAGTTCAACTACGAGTGGAACGAGTTCTCCACCGACGCCTGGACCAACCCCTGCGGCGTGGCCGACATGTGCCAGTCGCTCTCGCTCAGCCTGCAGATCGCGGTGCTCGCCACCATCGGTGCCACCGTGCTCGGCACCATGGTCGCCTTCGCGCTGGCCCGCTACCGCTTCCGCGGCCGCTCGGCCACCACCGCGATGATCTTCCTGCCGATGGCCATGCCCGAGGTGGTCATGGCCGCCTCGCTGGGGACGCTGTTCCTCAACATGCGCATCCCGTTCGGCTTCACCACCATCCTCATCGCGCACATCATGTTCTGCCTCAGCTTCGTGGTGACGGCGGTCAAGGCGCGCGTGATGAGCATGGACCCGAGGCTCGAACAGGCCGCCCAGGACCTCTACGCGACCCCCACCCAGACCTTCCTGAGGGTCACCCTGCCGCTGGCCGCCCCCGGCATCGCCGCCGGTGCGCTGCTCAGCTTCGCGCTCTCCTTCGACGACTTCATCATCACCCAGTTCAACTCGGGCCCGACCACGGTCACCTTCCCGATGTTCGTCTGGGGCGCCTCGCAGCGCGGCATCCCGGTGCAGGTGAACGTCATCGGCACCGCGATGTTCGTCGCCGCGGTCGCGCTGACCGTCGTCGGGCAGTGGATCGGCAACCGTCGGAAGGCCGCCGCCTGACGCACCACCTGACGTACGGCCGGCAGCGGTGGCTCACAACCGTCATCTATTCGCAGAAAGTGGCTGATAATGCATGGACTCCGCCCGCGCACTCAGTGACGCCAGGCCCACCCCCTTCTGGCTGGAGGACCCCGGTCGGCCGGAGGCGTTGCCCGCCCTGGTCGGCGACACCGCCTGCGACCTGCTGGTCGTCGGCGGCGGCTACTCCGGCCTGTGGACCGCCCTCATCGCCAAGGAACGCGACCCCTCACTGGACGTCGTGCTGGTCGAGGGCAACGAGGTCGGGTGGGCCGCGTCCGGGCGCAACGGCGGATTCTGCGCGGCCAGCCTCACCCACGGCTTCGGCAACGGCCTGCAACGCTGGCCCGCCGAACTCGCCCAGCTGGAACGCCTCGGCGCCGCCAACCTCGACGGCATCGAAGCCGCCCTCAAGCGCTACGGCATCGACGCCGAGTGGGAGCGCACCGGCGAGATCGACGTCGCCACCCAGCCCCACCAGGTCGAGGAGCTGCACGAGATCGCCGAGGCCGTCGCCCGGTACGGCTTCGACCTCACCGTCCTGGACGCCGACCAGCTGCGCGCCGAGGTGAACTCGCCGACCTTCCTGGGCGGCCTCTGGGACAAGGAGGGAGTGGCGATGGTCCACCCCGCCAAGCTCGCCTGGGGCCTCAAGGACGCCTGCCTGAGCCAGGGCGTGCGGATCTTCGAACACACCCGGGCCACCGACCTGCGCGAGTACGGCAGCGGCATGGCCGCCCGCACCCCGTACGGCCGGGTGTTCGCCCGCCGGGTCGCGCTCGGCACCAACGTCTTCCCGTCCCTGCTCAAGCGCGTCCGTCCGTACATCGTGCCGGTGTACGACTACGCGCTGATGACCGAGCCGCTGGGCGACGAGCAGCTCGCCGCGATCGGCTGGCGCGGCCGGCAGGGGCTGGGCGACAGCGCCAACAAGTTCCACTACTTCCGGCTCTCCGCCGACAACCGGATCCTCTGGGGCGGCTACGACGCCGTCTACCACTACGGCGGCCACGTCCGGCACGAGTACGACCAGCGGCCGGAGACCTTCCGCACCCTGGCCAACCACTTCTTCCGCTGCTTCCCGCAGCTGGAGGGGCTGCGCTTCACCAACGCCTGGGGCGGCGCCATCGACACCTGCAGCCGGTTCTCGGCGTTCTTCGACACCGCGTACCGGGGCAAGGTCGCCTACGCGGTCGGGTACACCGGGCTCGGCGTCGGCGCGACCCGCTTCGGCGCCGAGGTGATGCTCGACCTGCTCGCCGGCGAGCGCACCGAACGCACCTCGCTGGACATGGTGCGCTCCAAGCCGCTGCCGTTCCCTCCCGAACCGGTGCGCTGGGCGGGGATCGAGATCACCACCCGGTCGCTGGAGCGGTCCGACCGCAACGGCGGCCACCGCAACCTCTGGCTGCGCACGCTCGACCGGCTGGGGCTCGGCTTCGACAGCTGACCCCGCCCAGCGCGTCACGCGACCCGGGTAAGAGGGACCCGTGTAAGAGCGACCCGCCGTCCGCCTCTTCCTGGTGACGGCGGGTCTCGGTCTCCCGCCGTCCGACCAGGACGAACGGCGAGAAACGGGGACACGACATGGAGAGCACCGGACTGCACTGGCTCGCCCAGGTGGCACCGGACCCGGAGGCCTTCCGGGCACAGTGGGAACGCTCCGGGCCGGGCCTGATGCTGCTACCGGCGGGACGCCGCTGGGACGTCCTCTCCGTCCCCGGACGGCTCGGGCGCCCCGCCCTGGACGTCCTGGACACGGGCTCCCGCGGCCCGGTGCTCACCGATTTCGGGGACGAGCACGTCAGCTTCCTGGTGCCGGTCGGCACCGCCGCCCGCTGGGTCGGCACCGGCGTGCGCTGCGCCGGGGAGGGCACCTGGATCGTCGTCCCGCACCCCGAACGCGGCAGTCGGGGCGTGCGATGGCTGGTCCCGCCTGACGGCTCCGGGCGGCTCAACGACCCGGTGTTCCTGGAGTTCGCCCTGCACGAGGCGGCGGCCGGACTCACCGGCTGGTGAGCGCCCTAGCGTCCCGCGGCGCGGCGCGCGGGGCGGGCGGTCGCGTCAGACTGGAGGCGTGACCACCGCTCCGCACGCCGTCGACGCCGCCCTGCGACCGGGCCGCGCCCAGCTGCGACTGGCCGCCCTGGCCGCGCCCGTCTGCGCCCGGTACGGACTGGCGCTGGCCGGTGGGCACGCGCTGCGTGCCCACGGCGTGGCGGCCTGCGCACAGGACGGGCTCACCCTGGCGACCGGCGGCGCCGACCTGCCGGAGGTGGGCGCCGCACTGGCCGAGGCCTACCGCGCGGCGGGCGGCGGAGTCGTCGAGCGGCCCGGCACCCCGCGCCTGGAACAGCTGACCGTACGGCTGGCGCTGGGCGCGCGCACCCACTCGGTGGAGCTGCGGAAGGAGCCGCTCGGCCACCGGCCGGTCCGGCTCGACCTGGGCGCCCCGGCACCGGACGAGCCGCCGGTGGTGCTGCCGGTGGTCGCCCTGGAGGATGCGGCGGCGCTCACCACCGCGCTGCTGGTCGACCGGGGCATGCCGCGCGACCTGATCGACGTGCACGCCCTCACCCGCTGCTACCGGGAGGGCGAACTGCTCGCGCTGGCTGGAGAGTTGGACCCGGAGTTCCAGCCGTCCGCGCTCGCCGACCGACTGGAGACGCTGGCCGAGGCCGCGGACGGCCGGTTCCGCGCCCGGGGCGTCGAGGCCGGGTCGGTGGACGGGCTGAAGCGGTGGGCGCTGGCCTGGGCACAGGATCTGCGGCTGGACCTGCTGGAGACCCAGGAGGCGGCGGACGGGCTGCACGACCCCTACCTGGAGGACGAGGAGTCCTGAGTCATGGGCTGGGGGTTCACGCGTTCGGAGTAGCGACCGGACGACCTGTAAGGCTGAATCCGCGATCCCCGTCAGCCTGTTCGTTGAGCCTCGCCGGGACGGCCACCAGACTGGGAGATGAGCGCGGTAGCCCCGTGCATTCCCGTCGCCCAACCCTCGCGGGGGCGGCGCCAGACCGGACCGGTGGCAGGACGCCGCCCGGGACTTCGGAGGCAGACGGACCTTGAGCAAGCACATCATTCACTGGATCGGCGGCGGCCCCGTCGCCACCGCCGGCGCGGCGCCCCGCCGCGGTGACATCTTCGATCCGGCCACCGGCCAGGTCTCCGGCCACGTCGACTTCGCCGAGATCGCCGAGGTCGACCAGGCCGTGGCCGCCGCCGCCTCGGCCTTCGCCGAGTGGCGCACCGCCTCGGTGGCCAGGCGGACCACGGTGCTCTTCGCCTTCCGCGAGCTGCTGAACGCCCGCCGGGACGAGCTGGCCTCGATCATCGTGTCCGAGCACGGCAAGGTCCACTCGGACGCGCTGGGCGAGATCGCCCGCGGCCTGGAGGTCGTCGAGTACGCCTGCGGCATCCCGCAGCTGCTCAAGGGCGGCTTCACCGAGCAGGCCTCCACCGGCATCGACGTCTACTCGATCCGCCAGCCGCTCGGACCGGTCGCGATCATCTCGCCGTTCAACTTCCCGGCGATGGTGCCGATGTGGTTCTTCCCGATCGCCATCGCGGCCGGTAACACCGTCGTGGTGAAGCCCTCGGAGAAGGACCCGTCGGCCGCCAACTTCCTGGCCGAGCTGTGGAAGGAGGCCGGGCTGCCGGACGGCGTCTTCAACGTCGTGCACGGTGACAAGGTGGCCGTCGACCGCCTGCTGGAGCACCCGGACATCAAGTCCGTCAGCTTCGTCGGCTCCACCCCGATCGCCCGCTACGTCTACGAGACCGGCACCCGCTACGGCAAGCGCGTGCAGGCCCTGGGCGGCGCCAAGAACCACATGCTGGTCCTGCCGGACGCCGACCTCGACCTCGCCGCCGACGCCGCCGTCAACGCCGGCTTCGGCGCGGCAGGCGAGCGCTGCATGGCCGTCTCCGTCCTGGTCGCGGTCGACCCGATCGGCGACGAGCTGGTCGACAAGATCAAGCAGCGGATGGCCGGCCTGAAGGTCGGCCCCGGCTGCAACGGCGACTCCGAGATGGGCCCGCTGGTCACCGGCCAGCACCGCGACAAGGTCACCTCCTACGTCGAGTCCGGCCTCGCCGACGGCGCCGAGCTCGCCGTGGACGGCCGCAAGCACCCGATCACCACCGAGGACGAGAACGGCGCCCCGACCGCGGACGGCTTCTGGCTCGGCCCCACGCTGTTCGACCACGTGAAGCCCGGCATGTCCGTCTACAACGACGAGATCTTCGGCCCGGTCCTCTCGGTCGTGCGGGTGGCCTCCTACGAGGAGGGCCTGGCGCTCATCAACGCCAACCCGTACGGCAACGGCACCGCTCTCTTCACCAACGACGGCGGCGCGGCCCGGCGCTTCCAGTTCGAGGTGGAGGTCGGCATGGTCGGCATCAACGTGCCGATCCCGGTGCCGGTCGCCTACTACTCCTTCGGCGGTTGGAAGGCCTCGCTCTTCGGCGACACCCACGCGTACGGCCCGGACGGCGTGCACTTCTTCACCCGCGGGAAGGCCGTGACCCAGCGCTGGCTGGATCCGTCGCACGGCGGTATCAACCTCGGCTTCCCCACCAACAGCTGAGCCCGGGCCGCTGAGCCTCGCGGCCGAAGTAGGGCTGGTCGACCCCCTCTCCCCGGGGCCGACCAGCCCTTCTGCATGCCGTTTGCATCCGCCCGCCGAAGCGCGTACAGTTCTTCGAGCTGCCTGGCAGGGAGCACCGGACACGCATCTGCGCGGACGGTCCCGGGGCGGCCAATCCTTTGAAACACCACTTCCGGTTCGTGCCGGTCGTTTTCGCGTTCTCGCGGTGCGGCTCGGTGCTTATTCGGCGTGCGCATTTTATCGGATTGCGGTCGATTCGCTTTTCGGAGCGGGGATCGGCTAGAGTTTGAAACGTCGGACGGGGCGTCAAGCCCCAGGAGACACCCGCGA
>NZ_JBHVVI010000133.1:0-22774 GCF_042883685.1 Kitasatospora sp. NPDC058190 | reverse complement strand
TGCCCGGCCTGGCCGTAGGTGGAGAAGGCGCCCGCGTCGTTGTCGCCGACCATCACGATCAGGCCGGGGCCGACGATCGCGAGCAGGGTCTTGAGCCGGGCGGAAAGCCCGCTGCGGGGGGTGGTGTCGTCGAGCCGGATGGTGCCGAGCGCACCCTTGATGTCGCCGACGTGGGCGTCGTCGAGCACGGCGGACTGGGCGGTGGTGGGAGCGGTGGGGACCGTGGAAACCTTCGGGTCCAGCATCACGTTGGTCATGGTGGGGCCTCCCTGCCCTCTGCCTTGAGAGGGCGACAGGGGGCACGCAGCAGCGATCCTCCCTGCGGGCGCACGGCACCGGCTCCGCACGGCGACGCTGAGCGGCGGCGGCCGTACGGGCATGACGATGCGTCAGGCGGCTTGCGTCCGGGCATGGTTGAGCGCGGGACGAGGCGCCGGGTGAAACGCGCAGGGAAGGTTGTTACCGCGTGCCGGAGGTGTACGAGAGCATGCGGGGATAGGGGCAACTGTGGCCCGGACTAGGGCAGTCCATGTCTCTCGCCTCCTCCCGGCCGGGGGCGCACCGTCTGTGCGCCGCATCACGACACGGCAAGGAGCACACCGGCCCCGGATGGACCGGTACACCCCAACTCGTCAGAGCTTTGGCACTCCACGGCGTGTCCAGCCTGTCGGCCGGAAGCCACTTGGGGTCAACCCTTAAGTCGGGAAGACCTGTCCTGAACCTGGGCGTCTCTCGACGTCGTCGGGTCAGTGGCCTGTGTCCGTGAAGACGCCTCACCGAACGAGGTGCCTTTCAAACCTCGTCAAGCATAGACCCGCCGCGAACGGCCCGATCACCCTTTCGGCCGATCCGCTACACCTTTGTAGAACCTTGACCAACCGCGCCCCCTTCCCCCTCTCGCGCCCGGCACCGGCCGTAGCATGGGCCGCGTTCCAGCGGGCGAAGGGCGCCGGCGGTCGGTTCGGCAAGGGAGACCACGGCGGTGCTACGGGGGTTCGGCGATCTGGAGGCCGAGATCATGGACCGGCTCTGGTCCTGGGGCCGTCCGGCCACGGTGCGCGAGGTGGTCGACGACCTCCAGCGGCAGCGGCCGGTCGCGTACACCACCGTGACCACCGTCGCCGACATCCTGCACACCAAGGGCTGGCTGCGCCGGGACAAGGTCGGCCGCGCCTGGGTGTACGAACCGACCTGCACCCGCGAGGCGTACACCGCCGAGCTGATGCACCAGGCGCTGGAGACCACCCCGGACCGGGCCGGCGCGCTGCTGCGCTTCGTCGACCGGATCAGCGGGGACGAGGCCTCCGCCCTGCTCGCCGCCCTCGAACAGGTCAAGGCCCGGGACACCGAGTGACGCTCGCCCTGCTCGGCCTCTACCTGGCCGTGGCCGGCGTCCTGCTGCCCCGCCGGCTGGCCGGCTCCACCCGGCTCCAAACGCGTCCGACCCTGGGCGCGGCGCTGTGGCTGGCGTTGATGGCCTCCTTCACCGTCGCCCTGGTGCTCGCCGCGCACCACGCGCTGGAGCCCGCCGCCCACGAGCCGGCCGGGCTGCTCGGACTGCTCCCCCACCTCGAACCAACCGGGCCGGTCGTCCCGCACACCCACGGCTGGTGGCTGCCGGCCGCCGCCGGGGCACTGCTCGCCCTCGCGCTGGTCGCGGTCGGCGCCCGGGCCGGGCGGGCCCGCCGGCGGCACCGGGCGGTGCTGGACGTGGTCGCCGTACGGGACCGGCGCTGGGGCGCGCTGGTGCTGGAGCACGCCCACCCGACGATCTACTGCCTGCCCGGGCGCCGCTCCCGGGTCGTGCTGTCGCGCGGGGCGCTGCGACTGCTCGACGAGCGGCAGCTCGCCGCGGCCGTCGCGCACGAGCGCGGGCACATCCGCGGCCGCCACCACCTGCTCCGGCTGCCCGCCGACACCTTCGCGCTGCTGCTCGGGCCGCTGCCGCTGGCCCGGCTGGGGCGCTCCGAGGTGGCGCTGCTGCTGGAGATGGCGGCGGACGACGCGGCGCTGGCGAAGGTGTCGCGGGGCGAACTGGCCTCGGCGCTCTGCGCATTGGCCACGTCCGGTCCGGCTCCGGGCGGGGCCCTGGGGGTGGCGTCCACCGGAGTGCTGACCCGGGTCCGTCGGCTGGCCCGGCCCGGCGGCGGCCGGCGGCGCCAACTGGCCGGGTGGCTGGCGGTGTCGGCACTGCCGGTGCTGCCGTACCTGCTGGCCTGCGCGCCGCATCCGTAGGTCGTTCCACCAGTGCCCACCCGTGCCCAGCGGCGCCCACTGGTTCCCACCGGTGCCCCAGGTACGCCCGGGCCGTCTCGCGTCTCGGGGGTGACCAGGGCTACCGCCGCGGGCGCCCTGGGTGATCGGGGCCGGCGCTGTCGGAGCGCCCGGCCACCCCCCTGGGCAACGTTTCGACCAGTCCGGTCAGTTGAGGCCGCTTCCGGCCGGACGAAACGTCCTCCGACAGTTCTGCCGCCCCACCCCGACGGCCGCGCGAAGGGGTTTACGGGGCGGCCGGGGCGGAGGGGTTTACGGGCGGACGGCGCCGACGTAGGGCATGGCGTCAATGGGGAGGACCTCGACGTTCTTGCCGGTGCGGGGGGCGTGGATCATCTTGCCGTCGCCGATGTAGATGCCGACGTGGTGGATGTCGCCGTAGAAGAAGACCAGGTCGCCGGGCTGGAGATCGGCGCGGGCGACGCGGGGGCCGTCGTTCCACTGGTCCTGGGACATCCGGGAGAGCTTGACGCCCGCCGCGCGGTAGGCGGCGCCGGTGAGGCCCGAGCAGTCGAAGCTGCTGGGGCCGGTGGCGCCCCAGCCGTAGGGCTTGCCGAGCTGGGCGTAGGCGAAACCGACGATGGCGGCGGCGCGGCCGCTGGCAGGCGGAGCCGGGGCGTTCAGGTCGGGGCGCTGGGTGGAGCGGGAGGCGCGGTCGGCGGCGGCCGCCTTCTGGGCCTCGGCCCTGGCCTTCTCCGCGGACTGCTGGGCGTTGACCTTGGCGCGGTCCTCGGCGCTGAGCTTGTTGAGCATGGCCTGGGCCTGGGCGAGCTTGGCCTGGATCTGCTTCTTCTTCTCGGCGAGCTCGGTGCCGACGGAGTCGAGCTGAGCCAGGGTGGCGGTGGCCTCGGTGCGGTCCTGGTCGAGCTTGCGCTGCTCCTCCTGGGCCTGCTTGAGCAGGGCCGTCTGGGTGTCGGCGACCTGGTTCTGCGCCGAGGCGCGCTCCAGGTAGGCGGCCGGGTCGGAGTCGAGCATCAGCTGGACGGACGGGTCGATGCCGTTGCTGCGGTACTGGTCGGCGGCCACCCCGCCGAGCCGGGTGCGCAGTTCGTTCATCGCCTCCTGGCCGCGGGCGACCTTCTCCTGGATCTTGTTGGCGTCGCCCTGGAGCTTCTGCTGCTTGTCCTGGAAGCCGTTGTACTGCTCGATGGCCTGCTCGGCCTCCTCGTTGAGCTTGTCCACCTGCTCCTTGACGGTGGCGAGGCTCGGGGCGGGCTCGGCGTGGGCGGTGCCGGAGGCGAGCACCGCGCCGCTGGCCATGGCCGTGGTGAGGACCGCCAGGCGGGCCCGGCTCGGGGGGCTGGGCTTGCGGCGCTTTCCCATCGCGGTGGGATCTCCTTCGGGGGACGCAAAGGGGACGACGAAGAGCGGGCAGGGGCGTACGGGGGATGCCGCCCCTGCCCGCCTTCTTCGAAGTAACTTAATAGATGAGTGGCAGGGTTCCGCAATCCCCCTCGTCCGGGCACTGTCGGGCCATCGATCGCGTACCGTGGCACCGGCGTTGTGTCACCCGTCGCGCCACCCCGTGACACCCGCCTTGTCACCCGTCCTGACACTCGTCACCCAGCGGAGTGCTAAAGCTCCGCCAAATCGAGAACAAGGTCACACGCGCCTCCCCTCCTGCGGGTATGCAAACGGGCGCTAACCTGCGGACATGAAGGTCCCGCCCGAAGGGCTCCCCCTCGCCGCCGAGTTCCCGGCCGCGCACCGTGAGCAGTGGCAGCAGCTCGTCGAGGGCGTGCTGCGCAAGTCCGGTGCCCAGCCCGAGGACGGCGCCGCCGCCGAGCGGGCGCTCAGCACCGCACTCCAGGACGGCCTGCGCGCCCGCCCGCTGTACACCGCCGAGGACAGCTCGGCCGAGCCCGGCTACCCCGGCTTCCCGCCGTTCGTCCGCGGCGGGCGGCCGCAGGGCTCCGCCGTCACCGGGTGGGACGTCCGGCAGCGGCACGCCGACCCCGACCGGCGGCGCACCAACGAGGCGGTCCTCGCGGACCTGGAGAACGGCGTCGGCTCGCTCTGGCTGGAGCTGGGCGCCGCGGGCCTGCCGGTGACGGCCCTGCCCGAGGCGCTCTCCGGGGTGTACCTGGACCTGGCCGCCGTGGCGCTCGACGCCGGCCCCGAATTCGCCGACGCCGCCGAACAGTTGTTCAAGCTGTACGAGGAGCGCGAGGTCTCCCCCACCTCCGCAGCCGGCAACCTCGGCGCCGACCCGCTCGGCCTCCAGGCCCGCACCGGCGACGCCGCCCGCACCGACGCGCTGCTCGCCGCGGCCACCGCGCTGGCCGCCCGCTGCGCCGCCGACTACCCGAACGTCCGGGCCCTCACCGTCGACGCCCTGCCCTACCACGAGGCCGGGGCCTCCCCCGCCCAGGAGCTGGGCTGCTCGCTGGCCACCGGCGTCGCCTACCTGCGCGCGCTGACCGCCGCCGGGCTGTCGGTGGACGAGGCGCTCGGCCAGCTGGAGTTCCGCTACGCCGCGGACGCCGACCAGTTCCTGACCATCGCCAAGTTCCGTGCCGCGCGCCGCCTGTGGGCCCGCGTCGCCGAGGTGTCCGGCGCCTCCGCCGAGGCCTCGGCGCAGCGCCAGCACGCCGTCACCTCCCGGGTGATGATGACCGCCCGCGACCCGTGGGTGAACATGCTGCGCACCACCATCGCCTGCCTGGCCGCCGGGGTCGGCGGCGCCGACGCCGTCACCGTGCTGCCCTTCGACAGCGCGCTCGGCCTGCCGGACGCCTTCGCCCGCCGGATCGCCCGCAACACCCAGTCGATCCTGCTGGAGGAGTCCCACCTGTCCCGGGTGATCGACCCGGCCGGCGGCTCCTGGTACGTCGAGCAGCTGGGCGACGAGCTGGCGCGGGCCGCCTGGGCCTGGTTCCAGGAGATCGAGCGGGCCGGCGGCCAGCGCGGCGCTCTGGAGTCCGGTCTCATCGGCGAGCGGATCGCCGCGACCTGGGCGGAGCGGTCCGTGAAGCTCGCCAAGCGGCGCGAACCCATCACCGGCGTCAGCGAGTTCCCGCACCTGGACGAGCAGCCGCTGGTCCGCGAACCGGCCCCGGCCGGGCACGCCGGCGGCCTGCCGCAGGTGCGCCGCGCCGAGGCCTACGAGTCGCTGCGCGACCGCTCGGACGCTCATCTCGCGGCGACCGGCGCCCGCCCGTCCCTCTTCCTGGCCTCGATCGGCACCGCCGCCGCGCACACCGCGCGCACCACCTTCGCGGCCAACCTGTTCCAGGCGGGCGGCATCGCGACGTCCGCGGTCGAGGGCGTGGACCCGGCGGCGTTCGCGGAGGCGTTCACCGCCTCCGGCGCCACCGTCGCCTGCCTGTGCTCCAGCGACGCCCTGTACGCCGAGCACGCTTCACCGATTGCCGAGGCGCTGAAGGCGGCCGGCGCCCAGCGGGTGCTGCTGGCCGGCCGGCTGGCCGAAGTGCCCGCCGGAGTGGACGAGTTCATCTACGCGGGCGGGGACGCGGTCTCCGTCCTGACCTCCCTGCTGGACCAGATCACCGGTGCGAGCAGCGCCGACGAGGACAAGGTGGCCCGATGATCCCCGACTTCACCGAAATCGGGTTGACCGGCGACGCCGCCGCCGACGTCACCGACACCCAGTGGCAGTCCGCCTGGCGGCAGTCCACCGGCAAGGACGTCGACGAGCTGGTCTGGGACACCCCCGAAGGCATCGGCGTCAAGCCGCTGTACACCGCCGCGGACCTCGCCGGTCTGGACTTCCTGGAGACCTACCCGGGCGTCGCCCCGTACCTGCGCGGGCCGTACCCGACCATGTACGTCAACCAGCCCTGGACCGTCCGCCAGTACGCCGGCTTCTCCACCGCCGAGGAGTCCAACGCCTTCTACCGCCGCAACCTGGCGGCCGGTCAGAAGGGCCTCTCGGTCGCCTTCGACCTGCCGACCCACCGCGGCTACGACAGCGACCACCCGCGCGTCACCGGCGACGTCGGCATGGCGGGTGTCGCCATCGACTCGATCTACGACATGCGCCAGCTGTTCGACGGCATCCCGCTGGACAGGATGTCGGTGTCGATGACCATGAACGGCGCGGTGCTGCCCGTCCTGGCGCTGTACATCGTCGCGGCCGAGGAGCAGGGCGTCCCGCCCGAGAAGCTCGCGGGGACCATCCAGAACGACATCCTCAAGGAGTTCATGGTCCGCAACACCTACATCTACCCGCCGCAGCCGTCGATGCGGATCATCTCGGACATCTTCGCGTACACCTCGCAGAAGATGCCCCGGTACAACTCGATCTCCATCTCCGGCTACCACATCCAGGAGGCCGGTGCGACGGCCGACCTGGAGCTGGCCTACACCCTGGCCGACGGGGTGGAGTACCTGCGCGCGGGCCTGGGCGTGGGGCTGGACGTGGACGCCTTCGCGCCGCGGCTGTCGTTCTTCTGGGCGATCGGCATGAACTTCTTCATGGAGGTCGCCAAGCTGCGCGCGGCCCGGCTGCTCTGGGCCAAGCTGGTCAAGCAGTTCGACCCGAAGAACCCCAAGTCGCTGTCGCTGCGCACCCATTCGCAGACCTCGGGCTGGTCGCTGACCGCCCAGGACGTGTTCAACAACGTGACGCGCACCTGCGTCGAGGCGATGGCCGCCACCCAGGGCCACACCCAGTCGCTGCACACCAACGCCCTGGACGAGGCGCTGGCGCTGCCCACCGACTTCTCCGCCCGCATCGCCCGAAACACCCAGCTGCTGCTGCAGCAGGAGTCGGGCACCTGCCGGGTGATCGACCCCTGGGGCGGCTCGGCCTACGTCGAGAAGCTGACGAACGACCTGGCGGCCAGGGCCTGGCAGCACATCCAGGAGGTCGAGGCGGCCGGCGGCATGGCCAAGGCGATCGACGCGGGCATCCCCAAGATGCGCGTCGAGGAGGCCGCCGCCCGCACCCAGGCGCGCATCGACTCCGGCCGCCAGCCGGTGATCGGCGTCAACAAGTACCGGGTCGAGAGCGACGAGCAGATCGACGTGCTCAAGGTCGACAACTCCGCGGTGCGCGCCCGGCAGATCGAGAAGCTGCGCCGGCTGCGCGAGGAGCGCGACGAGGCCGCGTGCCAGGACGCGCTGAACGCGCTGACCCGGGCCGCCGAGGCCGGTCCGCAGCGCGGCGGTTCGCTGGACGGCAACCTGCTGCACCTGGCCGTCAACGCGGCCCGGGCCAAGGCCACCGTCGGCGAGATCTCGGACGCCCTGGAGAAGGTGTACGGCCGCCACTCCGGCCAGATCCGTACCATCTCCGGTGTGTACCGTGACGAAGCTGGCCCGTCGGCCCCCCTCCAGCGCACCCGGGACCTGGTCGAGCGGTTCGAGCAGGCCGAGGGCCGCCGCCCGCGCATCCTGGTCGCCAAGATGGGCCAGGACGGCCACGACCGCGGCCAGAAGGTGATCGCCACCGCCTTCGCCGACCTCGGCTTCACGGTGGACGTCGGCCCGCTGTTCCAGACCCCGGCCGAGGTCGCCCGCCAGGCCGTCGAGGCGGACGTGCACATCGTCGGCGTCTCGTCGCTGGCCGCCGGGCACCTGACGCTGGTGCCCGCGCTGCGCGCCGAACTCGCCGAGGCGGGGCGCGAGGACATCACCATCGTGGTGGGCGGGGTCATCCCGCCGCAGGACTTCGACGCCCTCTACGAGGCGGGCGCGGCGGCGGTGTTCCCGCCCGGCACCGTGATCCCGGAGGCCGCCTACGACCTGCTGAAGTCGCTGGCGGCCGACCTCGGCCACGAGCTGTGAGCTGGGATCTTTAGGCCATGCCACCGAGGACGATCGACCTCGACAGCTATGTGACGGGTGTCCTGGACGGCTCGCGCGCCTGGATCGCGCGCGCCGTCACCCTCGTCGAGTCCACCCGGCCCGACCACCGCGCGCTCGCGCAGCAGCTGCTCCAGCGGCTGCTGCCGCACGCGGGCGGTGCGGTCCGGGTGGGCATCACGGGCGTGCCCGGAGTCGGCAAGTCGACCTTCATCGACTCCTTCGGCACGATGCTGACGGGGCTGGGCCACCGGGTCGCGGTGCTCGCCGTCGACCCGACGTCCACCCGGACGGGCGGCTCCATCCTGGGCGACAAGACCCGGATGGAGCGGCTGGCCGTTGATCCTGCCGCGTTCGTCCGGCCCTCGCCCACGTCGGGGACGCTGGGCGGCGTCGCCAAGGCCACCCGGGAGTCGATGGTGGTGATGGAGGCGGCGGGGTACGACGTCGTGCTCATCGAGACCGTCGGCGTCGGCCAGTCCGAGACGGCGGTGGCCGGGATGGTGGATACCTTCCTGCTGCTCAGCCTGGCTCGCACCGGCGACCAGCTCCAGGGCATCAAGAAGGGCGTCCTGGAGCTGGCGGACGTCATCGCCGTCAACAAGGCGGACGGGCCGCACGAGCGCGACGCGAAGGCGGCGGCGCGCGAACTCGCGGGCGCGCTGCGGCTGTTGCAGGCCCCGGACGCGGCGTGGACTCCCCCGGTCCTCACCTGCAGCGGGCTCGACGGTGCCGAGCTCGATGTCCTGTGGGAGCGGCTGCAGCAGCACCGCAAGGTGTTGGACGCCACCGGCGCGCTCACCGCCAAGCGGCGGGAGCAGCAGGTCGAGTGGACGTGGTCGATGGTCCACGACCAGCTCTACGCGCGGCTGCACGAACACCCCGAAGTTCGCCGCCTCGCCCCCGAGTTGGAGGCCCAGGTCCGCGCCGGTAGCCTGCCCGCAGGGCTGGCCGCGCAGCACATTCTCGACAGCTTCTTCGGCACCCCCTGACAGGAGCAGAGGACCATCGCCACCATTGTCGAGGACGTCGTCATCGAGGCCGACGCGGACTCCGTCCGGGACGCGGTACGGGATGTGGGCGCGGTGCACGAGCGCCTCATCCCCGGCTACGTCCTCGGCACCCGCATCGACGGCGACGTCCGCTACCTGACCATGCCGGCGCGCAACGCTCACCACTACGCCACCCCGCGCAGCGCGTGCAGGTTGAGCGCCGTGCCCCACCCGTGCGTGGGGCACGGCCCTTCGACGGTTTCGAGGTACTCGAACCAGACCACCTTGCCGACTCCCGCCGGGTGCCATCCCCACACGTGCGCCAGCACCTCCAGCAGCAGGAGGCCCCGCCCACCGGTCGATTCCTCGTCACGCTCCCGGGTCGGCAACTCCGCACCCCGGTCGGCGACTTCCACCCGCACCCGCCCGGCCCGCCCCCGGACGGTCACGACACAGCGCTCCTTGGTGTGAACGAGCGCGTTGGCGATCACCTCGCTCGCACACAGCTCCAGCTCCCGCAGTGCATCGAGCGCGCACTGCTGTTGTTGGACCTCGCCACTGGCCACCTGGTCGCCGGGCGAATTGAGGCGGCATTCGCGCTCGCAACCCAAGCCCTGGAGATCGGTCTCCAGTACCGTTCAGGGCGAATCGTCGAGAGAGGCCGCACACTTCGGCGATCACTCAACACTTCCTCACCTCCCAAGGTGGTGAGGGAGTTCGATGAGCGCCTTCACGGCGCCTGTCTCTAAGGAGGAACGCGATGCGGACCGGGATCACGGGGCACCGAGGGTTGACCGCCGAGGTCGAGGGGCAGGTTCGACACCTACTCGAAGAGTCTCTCGCGGGCGAGGATCCGAGTGCACTCACGGTCGTGTCCTGCATCGCGGACGGGCCAGATGCCTGGCTCGCGGAGATCGCGCTCGAACGCGGTGCGCGTTTGGAAGTCGTCATTCCTGCGGATCACTACAGGGACGGGCTACCGGAATGGCATCACCCGGTCTACGACCAGCTGTTGGGAGGTGCCAGTGTCGTTCACCGCACTGGGCACGTGGAATCCGACGAAGCCGCACACATGGCCGGGAGCGAGATCCTGGTCCAGCAGGTCGACAAGCTCCTCGCCGTCTGGGACGGCCTGCCGGCCCGGGGCTTCGGCGGAACGGCGGATGTGGTCGCGTACGCACGGCACCATGGCGTGCCGGTCGAGGTGCTGTGGCCGCAGGGGGCCCACCGGTAACCCGGAAGAGCTCCTTTGGCACCCCTGAGGTCTACCAGCGGGCCCGCCCAGGTGGGCGGGCCCGCTCAACTCCACGGTCAAGCCGGTCGCGCCGCCGCGACCGCATCGGTGTACAGCTCGTTGGTCAAATCATTCTCACTGATGCCGAGTTCGGCCAACACCAGGCGGACCAAAGCAAGAGCCGGCACGAGGTCGTCCTCGGCGGCAGCCACCGTTTCCAGCTCGATGAACGTCGCATCGTCCAACTCGGGAACGCGAACGAGCGTGGCCATCAGACTCCGTCCGTCGCGCTCGAAGCTGTAGTTGCGGCACCGCTTCTCGAACGCGATGCGAGGAGTGAAGCCCAGGCCTCGAACGATCTCGTGCGCGGCCTCAGCATCCTCAACCCTCGTCTCGGCCTCCGGCTTCGAGCCGGAGGCCTCGTCCATCCGGGCACCCTTGTAGGCCGTCGCACCGCCCCCTCGGGCGCGCTCGTGCCACCCGCTCCGGCGCGGGAGCGGCACGGGCACCACCGGTTCAGGCTCGCATCGGCTGGAACAGCGCGTCGTCGTAGTCCGGAAAGATCACCGGCATCGCGCGACGGAACGCGGTGACCTCCGTGCTCTCCGCCAACTCCCGGCAGAGCGTCTGCGGCCAGTACCAGTAGCCGCGGGAGGCGAGCAGCCGTTCCAGGTAGGCGTCGAACGAGTACCCCGTGTCGTACAGCTCCTCGCCGAAGTAGTGGTAGTGGACGGAGTCGAGGGGGGGAACGAACGCCGCGCAGGCCTCGGGGACGAACATGTCGAAGGGTTTGACGGGGCGGTACTCCTGGTCCTGTGGCGAGTGCCAGGTGACGCCGTGCCAGTCGGCGAAGACTTCGGGCAGCGGGAGGAGGTTGATGAGGCCCTGGTCCGAGAGGTCGCCGTGGAGGAGCTCGGGGACGGTGTGACGCCACCTCAGGCGGACCGCGCCGACTTCGCGGTAGAAGGCCTCGACGCCGTCCGGGAGGCGGCCGTGGGCCAGGCGGACGGCGAGTTCGATGTCGGATGGTGGGGTCGGCGGTGCGACGGTGGCCTCCAGGAGCCGCACGCGGGGGTTGCGCTCCAGGTCCTCGATCATCGCGGCCAGCCGGGCGCGGGGGGTGATCACGTGGGTCTCCTTCACGGGCGCCAGCAGGTGCTACAGCCGGTTGTTCTCGATCTCCCACGCGTCGCCGTGCAGTTCGTTGCCGGCGGTGTCGTAGACGGTGTACTCGGCCTCGATCTTGCCGGCGAGCTTGGCGGCGTAGTTGGCGTCGATGTCGGCCTCCACCGCGCTCGGGAGCGGCGCGAAGTCCTTCCCGGCCGGGTGGGTGCTGTAGTCGGCCGTCACGGCGTACTCGACCACGTTGCCGTTGGTCAGCACCTCGGCCTTGACGTCCTTCTCGACCTTCGCGTGGTGCGCCGAGTTCGCGGACTTGCAGAGTGGAGTCAGGTTGCTCATGGTGTTGCCGGGGCCGCCGACCTGCTCGTTGAGCAGGTGCCCCTGCACCATGAACTTGCTGAACCAGTCGGCGGTCGCGCCGCTCCCGGTCGGCCACCAGGACGGCTGGACGCTGGGCTTGGAGCCCTTGCCGAGCTGGCCGGGCCAGAGTTCGGCATGCATCGAGGTGCCGACGCCGTTTCCGTTCAGCCCGCCGTAGGTGACGTACGGCGCGCCGGTGAAGGCGCGCTGCACCGGCACCTCCGGCCCGGGGGAAGGGGCTCGATCGGCGACCCGCTGGACGGCCGGAGGCATCGTCCGGCTCAGCGCCCGGACGGCGTTCGCCTCGGCGGCGCGCTCGAAGCGGTCGCCGGGGTCGCTGACGGACAGTCCGTCGCCGCGGTCGGTGCCGGCCACGGGGCCCGAGCGCTGCTGGATGACGTGGGTGAGCTCGTGGGCCAGCGTGTGCTTGTCGGTGCCGCCGTGGCCGAGCACGACGTGCTCGCCGGAGGTGTAGGCGCGGGCGCTGACCTCGGCTGCGGAGCGGGCCGCGGCGGAGTCGTCGTGGATCCGCACGCTGCTGAAGTCGGCGCCCAGGCGGGCCTCCATCTCCGCCCGCATGTCGTCGGCCAGCGGGCGGCCCGGCGACCGCAGCACCTGGTGGACGGTCGAGCGCTGCACCGCGGACTCCGACTGCCGCTGTTGCCTCAGCAGTTGGACGACGGCCGCGTTGCCGATGGTGCGCTGCAGCGCACGGATCGACTGGAAGTGCGGCGGCGCGGGCTGCTGCCGTGCGGTCGGCCGGCTGTGTTCCCGGTGCTCGGACTTGCCCTGCTTCTTCTGGTCGTGCGCGTGCACATCCACCTCCTGGACAGGCGATTCGAGCCGTGGTCGCGACGTGTCAGAGCCGGTCTACGGCGATCTCCGGGGTGAGGGCAAGGACCAGAGGGGCAGTGTCGGGGGCAGGCCTCGATGGCCTGGCCGACCGCCGGGCGTCCGGGTTCCGGGGTCCAGGGTCCAGGGTCCGGGGTCCGCCGTGGCGACGGCTCCGGGACCTCACCGACGCCTGGCCGCCTGGCGGGTGCGGCGGACGAGGCTGTGCGCCCGCTGGACGGCCACGAAGCGGTTCATCGCGTCGGCGAGCGTCAGGCGGTACTTGACCCGCAGCTGGGCGCTCAGCCCGGCCAGCCGCTCGGTGCCGATGGCCCGGATCAGCCGGCTCACGTGCCGCTGGTAGACCTCCCAGTAGGGGCGGTCGCCGTCCGGGACGGACCAGAAGAACATCGGGATCTCCTCGACCAGGCAGTTCCGGTCGTAGGCGCGCAGGTACTCGGCGAACACCGGCTCGGGGCGGGCCAGCAGCCACTCCCGGACGAGTTCCATCGAGCGGACCCGGTCGATCAGGCCGCGCGGGTCGGTCTTCTTCTGGGTGATGGACAGGGCGCCGTCCTCGCGCACCCGCCAGTGGTAGATCGGCTCGGCGAGCACGTCGACCCGCTCGGCGAGGAAGTGGTGGGGCACGCTGACCGGGGCGTCCTCGTACAGGATGCCCTCGGGGTAGAGGATGCCGGCGGCGTCGAAGAAGGTGCGCCGGTAGACCTTGTTCCAGGCGGTGCGGTCGGTGACCAGGGCGGGGGTTTCGCTGACGTGGGTGCGCAGCCGGGTCTCGCGGAACGGGCGGCGGTGGGCGTGCGAGGGGGAGAGGCCGGTGGTGCGCAGCCGCAGCGCGTTGCCGGCGGCGAAGTCGGATCCGGTCTCGTCCAGCGTGCGGATCATCAGCTCGTACGCGTGCGGCGGCAGGGTGTCGTCGCTGTCCACGAAGGCGAGGTAGTCGGTCCCCGGGGTGAGGTGGCGCCAGCCGGTGTTGCGGGCGGCGCCGAGGCCCTTGTTCTCCTGCTGGACCAGCCGGAAGCGCCGGTCCTTGGCGGCGTACGCCTTGGCGATGACGGGTCCGTCGTCGGTCGATCCGTCGTCGACCATGACGCACTCGAAGTCCTCGAAGGTCTGCGCCGCGATCGAGTCCAGGCACTCCGCGAGGTAGCGCTCGACGTTGTAGATCGGGACGACGACGGAGAGGCGCGGCGCCATCGGACGGCCTTTCGCTGGGGAGCGGACGGGCCGTTCGGCCGCCGACCGCCGGTTACCGGTGGTGGTCCGAGCGTAGCGACCGGAGGCCGTTTCCGGGCGAACAACGGGTGGAGTCGAGCCTTCGTCTCGGTGAGCCGGATGTGTCCGGCGTCAACGCTCCGCGTCGCGCCCGCGCCGCGTCGACGCCCGGAACAGGGGAAAGGCCCCGGTCCGCCCGACCGGACCGAGGCCTTCCGTCACCTGATCCGGGTCAGTCGCTCTTGACGGCCGCGAAGCGGGACTGGACGTCCTGCCAGTTGACGACATCCCACAGGCGGGTGACGTAGTCCGGGCGGACGTTGCGGTACTGCAGGTAGTACGCGTGCTCCCAGGCGTCGAAGGCGAGCAGCGGGGTGGTGTTCTGGCCCACGTTGCCGTGGTGGTCGTAGACCTGCTCGACGATCAGGCGCTGACCGAGCGGCTCCCAGGAGAGGATGCCCCAACCCGAGCCCTGGACCCCGGTGGTGGCGTTGGTGAGCTGCTTCTTGAAGGCCTCGAAGCTGCCGAAGTGCTCGGTGATGGCGTCGGCCAACTCGCCCTCGGGGCGCTCGCCGCCCTCCGGGGAGAGGTTCTGCCAGAACAGCGAGTGCAGCACGTGGCCGGACAGGTGGAAGGCGAAGGTCTTCTGCAGACCGACCAGCCCGCCGAACTGCTCCTTGTCGCGGGCCTCGGCGAGCTGCTCCAGGGTGTCGTTCGCGCCCTTCACGTAGGCGGCGTGGTGCTTGGAGTGGTGCAGCTCCAGGATCTCGGCCGACATCGCCCGCTCCAGCGCGGAGTAGTCGTACGGCAGGTCGGGAAGCGTGTAGGTGCCCATCAGGACACGGCCCCTTTCGGCGGGTTGGTCGTATCGATCGTGCCGGGACAACACTATTGCGTATGACTTGCAGGAGCGATCCATGGGCTCCTGCGTATTCCTCACATCTTGTCGGGCACAATGGTCACCCGAACGTGTAATGGCCGATGAGGGTGAGTGGCTGTGACAGGGTCGCCGGTGGTCGTCCTGGGCATCGAGTCCTCCTGCGACGAGACCGGTGCGGGCCTGGTCCGGGACGGCGTCCTGCTCGGGCAGGCGGTCGCCTCGTCGATGGACGAGCACGCCCGCTACGGCGGGGTGGTGCCGGAGATCGCCGCCCGGGCGCACGTCCACGCGATGGCGCCGGTGGTCCAGGAGGCGCTGGACCGAGCCGGGCTGACGCTCGGTGACGTCGGCGCGGTCGCCGTCACCACCGGTCCGGGGCTGGCCGGGGCGCTCCAGGTGGGGGTGGCCGCCGCCAAGGGGTACGCGTTCTCGCTCGGCGTCCCGCTGTACGGGGTGCACCACCTCGCCGGGCACGTCGCCGCCGCGACCCTCGACGGCGGGCCGCTGCCGAACCCCTGCGTGGTGCTGATCGTCTCCGGCGGACACACCTCGCTGCTCCTCGTCCGGGACCTCGCCCGGGACCCGATCGTCCACCTCGGCGACACCCTGGACGACGCGGCCGGCGAGTGCTTCGACAAGGTCGCGCGCATCCTCGGCCTGCCCTACCCCGGCGGCCCCGCGATCGACCGGGCGGCCCGCACCGGCGACCCGACGGCCGTTCGGCTCCCCCGCCCGCTCACCGGGCCGAAGGACGCCCCGTACGCCTTCTCCTTCTCCGGCCTGAAGACCGCCGCCGCCCGCTGGGTCGAGGCACGGCCCGAACCCCACGTGCCCGACGCGGCGGCCGCGCTGCAGGAGGCGATCGCGGACGTGCTCACCCGCAAGGCGGTGCGCGCCTGCACCGACCACGGGATCGGCACCCTCGTGGTGGTCGGCGGGGTCGCGGCCAACTCGCGGGTACGGGCACTCGCGGAGCAACGCTGCGCGGCGACGGGCATCACCCTGCGGGTACCGCCGCTGCGGCTGTGCACCGACAACGGCGCGATGGTGGCGGCGATCGGCGATCTGCTGGTCCGCGCCGGTGCCCGGCCGGCGCCCGCCGACCTCTCGGTGGACCCCTCGGCGCCGCTGGAGTGCGCGGCGCTCAGCCCGCTGCCGTCCAGGTGACCAGCGGCGGGCGGACGGCGGCGCACAGCGGGTGGCCCTTGGCGTCGGTGAGGCCGAGGCGGGCGACCAGCAATCCGCTCGCCACGGCCGCCTCGACGGTGGCGGGGTCGACCGCCGCCAGCAGCAGCTTGGCCCGGCGGAACAGCGACCACGTGTCGCCCTCGCGCGTCACCCAGTTGAGGTAGACGAACCGGCCGCGCGGCCCGCCCTGGACGTACCGGCCGGTGATGTCCACCCCGCCATCCGGCAGCCGCTTCACCGCGCACTCCAGCGACCAGCGCGCCCGCGCCGCGTCCCCGGGCTGCGGGTCGAGCAACTCGGCCGGGCGGCCCCGGCGTTGGACGGCGACGTGGATGTCCCGGTACCCCGGGAACCCGGGCCCGCCGCCGCACTCGCGGCCCGGCAGGTCGGCGGCCTCGATCCTCAGCTCCATACCGCCATGGTCCACCACGTCGCACGGGCGGAAAACCGGTTGAGCCGCAGATGATCATGTGGCAGGCTCACCCGCCGTGCCCGAGATCACCAGGTCGCTCGACGACGAGGTGGGCGTCGACGCATCCCTGGTGGCGCGTCCGTTCACTGCGCGGCGATGACATCCGGGGCCGTTGTGGACAGCACGCGTTATGGAGGACCGATGTCATCGATCAAGGAGTTCCAGGTCACCTTCGACTGCGCGGAACCTGAGCGCGTCGCCCGCTTCTGGTGCGAGGTGTTGGGGTACGTCGTACCGCCGCCGCCGAAGGGGTTCGCCACCTGGGACGACTACAACCGCTCGCTGCCGGCCGAGCGCCAGGGTGCGGCGTTCGTCTGCATGGACCCCACGGGCGTGGGCCCGCGCATGTACTTCCAGCGCGTTCCCGAGGGCAAGGCCGTCAAGAACCGGGTGCACCTCGACGTGCGGGTCGGCACCGGGCTCGTGGGTGAGGAGCGCGTCGCCGCGCTGGAGGCCGAGTGCGCGCGGCTGGTCGCGCTCGGTGCGGTGCGCGTGCAACTGCTGCGCGCCGACGGCGTCAACGAATCGTGCCTGGCGATGCAGGACATCGAGGGCAACGAGTTCTGCCTCGACTGAGCGGCCGGCCCGGCGCACCGGCGGGGTGCCGGTGCGCCGGGCTTCGCCTTCCCGACGGGTCTCACCCGGTCCGGGCGATTCCGGGTCGGCGACGGCGAGTCGGTGGATGTCGATCACCGGACGGGTCCGCGATGTTCGATTCCGTGAGGGGCTGGGCCACACTGCTCGGCATGCGATCCGATGATCAGAACGACACTCCGCCCAAGCCCGTCCTGCCGGACTTCGCCGCCGCCCTCGCGATCGGGCCGGAGGCGGCGGTGGAGGCGCGCTGGGAGGGAATCGTCCTGGTGTGGGAGTGGCGCGCGCAGGTTTACCGCCACGGCCCCGGCAGCTGCTGCGACGGCCTGGTGCGCCTGCTGAGAGCCGCCCACGCGGAGCCCCGGCTGCGCCGGCTCCTCCCCTGGACCAGCCACTACGACCTGTGCCTCAGCCTGTCGACGACCTTCCCGTGGGTACCTGCGGGCATGCCGATCGCCGAACCGCTGCACGGCGGCGGCTACCGTGTCCACCGCCTGTACGACTCGGCGGTGATCGGCACGCCCGACACCCCGGAGGCTGCCGTCGCCCTGCTGGTCGAGCACCTTCCGCCGGACCTCGGGCCGGTGTTCAACCACCCGCCGGCGGCCGACGACTAGGGCCCGGCGGGGTCAGGCAGTCGGCGGTTCGAGGGTCAGGACGGAGGGGGTGGCGCCGGGGGCGGCGAGGCGCAGGAGGCCTTGGCCGATGCCCGCCAGGCCGACCATCAGCGAGGGGCTGTGCACCCCGTGCGGAAGGCCGCAGGTCCAGCCCCGGGCCGCCAGGTCGTCGAGGGTGGCACGGGTCTGCTGCTCGGCGGCGGCCTGCCACGATCCGCCGGCGAGGTGGAGGGCTTCCAGGTTGCCGAGATCGCCGTGACAGAGCGAGGAGTTGTGGCCGAAGCCCTCCCGGAGCACCGCACCGAGGGCGGCGTCACGCTCGGCGAGGAGCGACTCGCGTTCTTCGGGTATGAGTCGGGCGAGGTCGGTGCGGGCCAGTGCGATGCCCGAGGCACCGTGACACCAGAGGGCGGGGTAGCTGGGGCCGTCGGGCCCGTCGTCCTCGCGGACGTCGCGCCAGTTGGCGGCGGCGGGGTCGAACAGGGTGCGCTCGCACGCGACGGCGGCGAGGGCGAGTCGGGGCAGGCGGGGGTCGCCGAGGCGGTGCCCGGCCCGGGCCAGGGCCCAGGCGATGCCGGAGCCGCCGTGGGCGAAGCCCGCGAGAGGGCGGGTGACGGCGCCGGCGAGGGAGGCGGGCAGCCAGCCGGCGCCGCCCTCGGGGTGTGGGGCGGCGGCCTGGACGAGGCGTTCGGCGCAGGCCACCAGCGCGTCGGTGACGGCGGGCCCGGGGCGGACGGCCTCCCAGGCGAGCAGGCCGCCGATGGTGCCCGCGTTCCCGGCGAGGAGGTCGTACTGGGTGTCGCCGGTGGCGGTGGCGCTGACGCGGTCGAGGAGGAGGGAGCCGAGCGCGTCGAGTTCGGAGTCCGGGTGGTGGGCGGTGAGCTGGGCGAGCACGTAGAGCAGGCCACCGAGGCCGGACAGGCCGCCGCCGAGGCGGTCGGCGCGCCGCCGGATCTGCCGCCGGAGCGTCAGTTCGGCGGCGGAGGCGGCCGTCCGGTGTTCACGGTCGCCGGTGGCGCAGGCGAGTTGGTGGAGGAAGAGCGTCACACCAGCCGTGCCGCTGTACAGGTCGGGGCCGAGTTCGGCGGGCACCCAGTGCCCGGGCGGAGCCCAGTTGGGGCCGACCCAGGCGAGGTCGGCGCTCCCTCGGCAGGCCTCGCGCAGCAGCCCTTCGCCGACCTCGACGGCCATGGCGAGGGCGCGGTCGACGCTTCCCCGGCCGGGGGCCGCGCCGGCCACGGGTGTCCGCACGACCGCCCGGCCGTGCGGCTCCCGGGCGCCGCCGGAGGTCGTCACCGACAGCCGCAGCAGCTGGAGTTGACGCTCCAGGTCCTCCTCGCCGAGGGCGTCGGCCTTGGCGAGGGCGAGGTCGAGCGGGGGCCGGTCGGTGACGTCGGGGATGAGGGCGCCGGTGGAGGAGCGGGCGTCGACGCCGTCGGGGCGGATGGTGAAGACGGGCACGTCGCCGCGCCACAGGTCGGCGCGTTCGTGGTCGACGTAGGCGAGGGCGCGCTCCTCCCAGGCGGCCAGGGACCAGAGCCGGTCCAGGTGGCGGTCCTGGTCGAGGCCGTCGCGCAGCAGGTCGGGGTGGCAGGCGGTGCCGAGCAGGCTGCGGTACTCGAAGGTGTCGCGGCGCAGCAGGCGCGTCTCGTCAGCCGCGAACGCGCTCAGCAGGGCGCGAAGTTGACCCTTGTCGGCGGCGAGCAGCCGGTAGGCCTCGGTGAATCCGGCTTCCAACTCCGCCAGGCGGTCGGCCGGTCGCAGCGGCTGCCCGGCCGGCACGGGTCGGCTGCCGGGGGCTTCCACCGGCAACCTCCGGTACTCCACGCGGAGTTCGTCCGTCCCTTCGTTGACCAGGACGGGCGCGGGGCGGGGCGGGAGGCTGGCCGGGTCCCAGCCGAGGGCGGAGAGGTCGGTGCCGCCGTTGCCCTCGTCCCACATCCGTTCGGGGAGCAGGCCGGAGCGCAGCACCGAGTGCCGGGCCTGGTGGCGGGCGAGCCGCTCGGACTCGGACAGGTCCTTGGCGGGCTCGTGCAGGTCGGGGTGGAGGATCGCCTCCAGGTCGATGAGCACGGGTTGGTCCCGGACGGCGAGCAGGTTCTGGGCGTGGCAGTCCACCGCGTCGAGCACGTACATCAGCGCGGCCAGGGTGCCGGCGCGATGGTAGAAGGCACTCAACTCGGCTTCGTCCCGGGCCGGTTCGGCGGTGAGGTGGGCGACCCAGCCGTAGCCGTCGCGAGCCAGGTGGGCGAGGTCGCGCAGGGGCAGCCGCAGCTGCGGGTTGAGCCAGTGCAGGATCTGCTGGAAGTGGGTCTCGGCGCCGAGGGGCCGCGGCTTGTAGACGATCCGGACGCCGTGCTCGAAGCTCAGCGAACTGACCGTGGCACCGCCGCGGTGCGGGTCGCCGAGGCCGGTGGCGAGTTCGGTGATCCGGCCGAGCGGGCGGCCGTCGGCGAAGGTGCGGGCGAGGGCGGGCAGGTCGGCGGCGAGTCGCCGGAACAGGGCGAGGGTGGTGGTTGTCCACTGCTCCGCGGCGGTGGTGAGGCGGAAGGCCAGGACCGGGTACTCGGCGAGGAGTCGCAGCGCCCGCTCGGGCCGGGTGAGCCTGCCGAGGAAGTCGCGGTAGCGCCCCTCGGGGGTGTCGCCGGTCAACTCGCCGGTGAGTCGGGCGACATGGAGTTCGGTGATGACGGTCCGGGTCGCCATCGCGTGGGCGGCGGCGGTGAGCGCGGGAAGGGCGAGTGCGGCCAGCTCCTCGGGGGCGCCCAGGGCGGGGGCGTCCAAGGCGGCCAGCCCGGTGCGCAGGCGGTCGTGGGCGGCGGCGAGCAGCGGGGCGACGAGCCCGGCGAATTCGTGTGCCTCAGGGATGTCCAGGGCGGCCGGCCGGTGGAACGCGGTGACGAGCCGCTCGGCCCAGGGGTGCGTTCCGAGGCGGTCGGCGAGCGCGTCCGGGTGCTCGGCGAGCAGGGCGTGCAGGGCGTCGGGGTCGACGCCGTCGGCCGTGAGCCGGCGCGTGAACCAGTCGGCGCGGTCGAACGGCGCCTGGGCCCGCCAGCGCTCCAGTTTCCGGGCGGCCCGCTCACGGCGTTCGGCGCGGTCGGCGTCACCGAGCGCCTCCGCGTCGGGCCCTTCCGGCGCCCGGCCGCGGGCGTTCAGCGGGACGGCTCGGGCGGCAGCCCGCAGGAGTTCGGACGCGTCGACCACGGGGCGGTGCTGCCTCTCTGTCTGCACTGTTGCTCCATCCGTTCGGCGCCGGTGCGCGAAGGCGCGCGAAGCGCCTGTCCGGCGCGGACCCCGGCCGACCGTACGAACCGGGGCCCGCGCCGGATCCCGGTCTCAGTAGCTGCAGAGGCGCCCGCAGCTGGACCAGCCGTCGCAGGTGCTGTTCAGCACCGCGGCGGTCACGTAGAGCTCGTCCGAGAGCTCGCCGGCCGGGTGGACCTGGTGGCCCTGGCCGAGGGTGAGCCGGAAGTCCTCGTCCTTGAGTGCGCGAACCTGCTCAGCCGTGGGCTGCATGCTGCCTCCTCCAAGCGTTCGGATCTGGCACGGGTGTGCCGGATCCGGATCTTGGCAGCGCCCCACTCGGCACACCAGTGGCATGCACACCACCGGCCCTCGTTTCGGCCAGGATCGAACCAACGGGAGCCCGGCGGCCGCGCCCTCGTTCCCCCAGGCCGAGCCCGCTCGCTCCCACCACCCGCCCCGCCGTCCGATCGTTCGGGTGGCCCCACACCTGGCCGAAACAGGGGCGGTCGCGCCCGGGTGGACCGCGACCCCGGTTTGAACCCGTCGCTCCCGTGGCAGCGCCCCTGGCCGAAGGCCCCGCTGGAGACCCGGGCAGCCCTCACCGCCGGGCGGGCATGGCGGTGAGGCTGCGAAGCCGCCCGGCACCAAAGTGCCGGGCGCCTCCAAGCGGCCTGGGCGCGGGCAGTACCCGTGGGTCGGTACCGGCGAGACGCCGCGGTGCCGGGTGTCGCGGTGCCTCACCTTGCGCCGACGCGTACGGTCAGCAGGTGGTCAGGCCGGTCACCACCATGTAGGTGCCGAACGCGTAGTAGTTCTCGGTGATGGTCTGGCCCGGGTTGACGGCGTAGCAGGTGTCAACGGTGGTGCCCATGGCGAGGACGGTCTTCACGTTCACGGTCCGGGAACAGTTGTTGGTCACGCTGAACGTCTCGTTGCCGCCGAACGGGTTGAACGGGGAGTAGAGGGTGACGCAGGACGGTACCGGGGGCAGCCCGGTCGCGGTCGCGGCGACCGGGCTGGCCTGGGCCGCGCCGGTGGCGGCGCCGAACAGGGCGAGCGAACCGGCCGCCACCGCGGCCGCCTTCACGAACTTGTTCATGCGTGCTCCTTGATGGTTGCGGCCACGTGATCATGCGTACACGTGACATCACCGCCAACCTAAGGAGGGCGAGGACCGGTGGGACACGGCGTTTCGAAAGGTCTCATGGAAGGGTTTACGGCGGCCCGGCGCGCCGCCCGCTCCTGTGGCCGGGTCGGACACCGAGGGTCACGATGGAGACCCGGGCAGCCCCCACCCCGATCGGAGTGCGATGAGCGAGCAGCACAACCTCGTCCTGCTGACCTTCCCCGACGCCACCACCTGGCACTCGGCCTTCGACGAGGCGCAGCACCTGCCGGGCCTGCGGCTGGCGGCCGTGCTGGAGCGCAGTGCCGACGGCGTGCTGGAGGTGCGGGGCACCTTCACCCGGGGCGCGGGCGTGGCCACCGTCGGCTCGGGTCTGCTGGGCGGCCTGGTGGGGTTGCTGGGCGGGCCGGTCGGGATGCTGCTGGGCTTCGCGGCGGGCGCGGCGCTCGGCAACGCGGCCGAGGAGCACCACGCGACGGAGGCCGGCGCCGCGATGATCGTGCTCTCGCCCCGGGTGCCGGACGGCGGGGCGCTGCTCGCCCTGGACGTCCGGGAGTCCTCGCCCGGCCCGGCGGACGAGCTGGCCGCCGAGCACGGGGCGGCGGTCGAGCGGATCGACGAGCACACCTTCACCGAGCAGGTCCGGGCGGCCGAGAAGAAGGCCGAGGAGGACCGCGCGGACGGGGAGTCCTGAGGTCCGGGCGGGAGTCCGCGGGCCACGACGGGTCCGGGGGGGGGGGGCGCGGGCGCCCCCCCCCCCCCCCCCCCCCCCCCCCCCCCCCCCCCCCCCCCCGCCCCCCCCCCCCCCCCCCCCCCCCCCCCCCCCCCCCCCCCCC
>NZ_JBHVVI010000132.1:0-22919 GCF_042883685.1 Kitasatospora sp. NPDC058190 | reverse complement strand
GACCGCGACGGTGGACGGGACGGTCGCCTCGATCTCGGCGAAGGTCGGCGACACCCTCGGGGGGGCGGCCGCCCCCCCCCCCCCCCCCCTCCGCCCGACCTGTGCGTGCTGAACCCGGTTGCCGGGAGGGGCCGTTGAGCGCATCGACCGGTCGGCGGACGGTGCTTCGCGGACTGCGACGAGGCCGAGGTGCTGGACCGGCGCTCCGCCGTGCCGCTGCAGGGCGTGGCGCGCCACGCGGTGGATCCGGACAACGCCCGGCGGTTGTGGGAGCTGTCGGAGGGCCTGCTGAAGGCCTGAAGGCCTGAGGCCGATTGCAGGATCCACCCGATCCCCGCGGGCGTTCCCGCGGGCTGGTCGGGGTCCGGCGGGGCGCGGTCAGCCGAGGGCGGGGTGGTGCCGGCGGGGCCAGGTGGGGTGGTGCTGGTCGATGACGTAGTGGTGGCCGTGCTGCCAGGCGCCGGTGGGGGTGGGGTGGGCGCCGGCGAGGTGGGGGTGGCCCGGGGGGAGGTCGGTGTGGAGGTGGCTGAGGGCGTCCGGGTCGCGGCTGGGCCACAGGGTGGTGGCGACGACGGCGGCGGCCAGGGCGACCGCGCCCAGGACCACGGCGGTGGCGGGCAGCCCGACGCCCGCCGCGAGCCAGCCGGCCAGCGGGTAGGTGAGCAGCCAGCAGCCGTGGGAGAGCGAGAACTGGGCGGCGAAGGCGGCGGGCAGGTCGGGGTCGGCGGCCGAGCGGCGGATGACCCGGCCGCCGGGCGTCAGGACGGCGGAGCTGCCGGCACCGACCAGGGCCCAGGCGGCGAGCAGGGCGAGCCAACTGCCCGTCCCGGCCGGGGCGGCGGTGATGGCGGTGACGGCGAGGAGCACGCAGGGCAGGGCGAAGGCGGCGGGCAGCATCACGGACCGGTCGCTGACCCGCGCCAGCAGCCGGGGCAGCAGCAGCGCCGTGAGCATCGAGCCGACGCCGTACGCGCCGAGGGCGAGGGAGACGGCCCCGGCCGGGCGGTGGAAGTGGTCGCGGACCACGTTGACGGTGTTGACGAAGACGATCGCGCCCGCCGCCGCGACCGCGAGGTCCAGCGCCAGCAGGGCACGCAGCCGGGGGGTGGCCCAGAACAGCCGGGAGCCGAAGGCGGCCTTGCGGTAGATCCCGCCGGGGCGGTCGACCGGCCTGGGTTTGGGGAGGACGGCGGAGACGACCAGGGCGGCGGAGGCGAGGAAGCCGGCCGTCGTCCCGGTGAACAGCCAGTTGTACGAGACCACCGAGAGCAGTAGCGCGGCGAGGGCCGGGCTGAACAGCGACTCCAGGTCGTAGGCGAGCCGGGACAGCGAGAGCGCCCGGGTGAAGTCGCGTTCGGCGGGCAGCACGTCCGGGATGGTGGCCTGGAAGGTCGGGGTGAAGGCGGCGGAGGCGGCCTGCAGCAGGAAGATCAGGACGTAGACCTGCCACACCTGGTCGACGAACGGCAGGGTGAGCGCGACCCCGGCCCGGGTGAGGTCCATCGTGACCATCAGGGCCCGCCGGGGTATCCGCCCGGCGAGTGCTCCGGCGATCGGCGCGACGGTCACGTACGCGACCATCTTGATCCCCAGCGCGGTGCCGAGCACCGCGGGGGCGTCGCTCCCGGCGATCGAGTACGCCAGCAGCGACAGCGCCACGGTGGCCAGGCCGGTGCCGACCAGGGCGACGACCTGGGCGGTGAACAGGTGGCGGTAGGTGCGGTTGCGCAGCACGCTCAGCATGGGTCCCGTCCCGGGGCGGCGGTGGGGGGGTGACGGGTCCATCATAGTTAATGCGTGCATACGTGTGCACCTATTGGTCGCAGGGCTCCACGGCCGGGAGCCGCCCGGGCTCAGTCGTGCGGCGGCAGGTGCCCGATCTGGTGGTCGGCGACGTTCAGCGCCTCGTCCACCAGTCGCCGCAGGTGCCCGTGGCGCAGCGAGTAGACGACCCGCCGTCCGTCCTTGCGGGTGGCGACCAGCCCGGCCAGCCGCAGCTTCGCCAGGTGCTGGCTCACCGACGGCCGCGCGGCTCCGGTCGCCTCGGTCAGCGTGGTCACGTCCGCCTCGCCCCGCCCGAGCCGCTCCAGCAGCGCGAGCCTGGTCCGGTCGGCCAGCAGCGCGAGGACGGACGCGGCGACGTCCAGCCGCGCCTCGGCCCGCTGCTGCGAGCGGTGTGCATCTGCCAGATCCGCGCCGGTGCTCATCCGGCCATCGTAGGCCCTGGCCGTGTGCACGCGTGCGTACCTGACGGCCGACGCCTGCGGCGCCAGTAGGCCACGGTGACGGCTGCCAGCAGCGGGCCCCAGAGCAGCAGCGGGGCGTAGCAGACGACCAGGACGACGGTGTGCCAGTCGCCGGTGAACACCGGGATGCCGCCGCGCAGCGGACGGCCCTGGATCGTGCGGCCGGTGGAGACCATCACGGTGAACAGCGTCGTGATGAGGACGAGGGCGGTGGCGCCCAGCGCGGCCGGGACGACCGCCGCCGCGACCGGGACGCGGCGGCCGCGCAGGACGGGGAGCCAGCGGGGGAAGACCTCGCCCCAGGGGGCGATCAGGCCCAGGGCGGCGAAGGCCAGCAGTTCCGAGACGGCCGACAGCAGGACGACGTACAGCTCCAGGGGCAGCCACCAGGGCAGGTTGCCGGAGTCCTGGACGGCGCCGCCGTCGAGCGGGGCGTGGAAGGTGCAGGTGGCGATCCGCCAGGCGCTGGACGGCAGGACGGTGAAGGGCACCGCCCGGGCGGCGGACCGGGCCCAGCGGGGGACGCCGGGGACGGGCGTGTGGGCGACGGCCCAGGCGGCCCGCAGGCGGCCGGTGGTGGGTGGCGGTTGGGCGACGGCGGTCACGCTCGGTTCTCCGGTTCGGCGGGGCTGTGCCTCCACCGTCGCAGCCGGGCCGGTCGGCGTGCCTCGCCTGGGAGAAGGAGCCGCCTCCCCCCGGCGGGGGAGGCGGCTCGTCCGTCAATCCGTCCGTCAGTCCGCCGTCTGTTCGGCCGACCGGGCGTCCTCGACGGGTCGCTCCTCGGCGGGGGCGGCGGCGGGGACGGGGGCCGGCTCCAGGTTGCCCATCCGGGGGAGGGCGAACAGCGCGGCGAGGATCAGGGCGCCGCTGATCACCAGCGGGGTGCGGACGTTGACGGCGGAGCCGATCCAGCCGCTGAGGCCCGCGCCGATCAGCATGCCGATCCGGGTGAGCATCAGGTAGCAGCTGTTGACCCGTCCGAGCAGTTCCTTCGGCACGATCTGCTGGCGCAGCGAGATCGCCTGGACGTTCCAGGTCACCACGCCGAAGTTGCCGACCGCGAACAGCGCCGCGACCAGGATCACCGAGGGGCTCAGGCCCATCAGCAGCAGCGCGGAGCCCATCAGCACGAAGGAGAGGGCGATCCGGGCCCGGCGGCCCATCCGCTGGCTGAGCCGGCCGGCCAGGGTGCTGGCGGCCGTGCCGCCGATCACGCCGGAGGCGAGGACGGCGCCGTAGGCCCAGGTCGGGGCGTCCAGGGTGCGGGTGACCAGCAGCGCCAGCATGGTGATGCCGAGCGCGGAGGCGCCGCCGGCCAGCGCGGAGAGGGTGGCGACCAGGCGCAGCTGCTTGTGCTGGTAGAGCCAGCGGACGCCCTCGCGGATGTCGGCGACCATCGGGCGGCCGGTCTGCGTCCGGGGGGCGGTGGAGCGGCCGGTGAGGAAGACCAGGCCGGCGGCGGCCGCGAAGGACAGGCCGTCCACCGTGAAGGGGTACCCGGCGGCGAGGGCGAAGAGGGTGGTGCCCACCAGCGGGCCGGCCATCCGGCCGACCAGCAGACCGCCCTGCAGTCGGCCGTTGGCGGCGTCGAGCTGGTCGGGCCGGACCACGTCCGGGATGGCCGAGGTGGCGGCGTTGACGAAGACCGTCTCCCCGCAGCCGAGGACGAAGGCGAGCGCGGCGAGCGCGGCCAGCGGCGGGGTGGCGACGAAGACCCAGGTCGCGAAGCCGAGCACGATGACGGCGCGTCCGATGTCGATCGTCCACATCAGCCGGCGGCGGTCGAAGCGGTCGGCGATGACGCCGCCGAACAGGGCCATCAACAGCCAGGGCAGCGAACCGGACACCGCGACCAGGGAGACGGCCTTCGGCGAGTCCGAGACCGTCAGCGCGAGCAGTGGCAGCGATGAGTCCCGCATGCCGTCGCCCACCGCTGAGATCGATGAGGCCGACCACAGCATGGCGAATTTCCGGCCCAGTTGGGGCCTGCTGCGCTGAGGGGGTGCCGCTAGGCTGGCTGAGGTCACCGACGCAGTATGGCATGACCGCTACAGATTTGGCCGCCCTTTCACAGGCCCTTCCCAGCCGGGCCGTCAGAGTCCGGAAACACCCTTGACAAGGGTGGTCAGCCCACCGGCCAGGGCCAGCCCCAGCACCACGACCCGGGCCCGGTGTTCGGGCACCCGCGCGGCCAGCAACCGGCCGACCACCGCACCGCCGGCGAGCGCGACGGCCACCAGCCCCCAGGCCGGCGCGCTCAGCGCGGGCAGGCCCTTGGTCGCCAGCGAGAAGGCGTTCACCACGACACCGTACAACTGGGCGTTGGGCACGAACTCCCGTGCCGTCCAACCGGAGTTGACGGCGTACAGGGACATCGCCGGGCCGCCCACCCCGGCGGCCGAGTTCATGAACCCGCTGGTGGCGCCCGCGACCAGGGCCCCGCCGACCCCGCGCAGCGCGGCGGCCCGCACGCCCCGGATCACCAGCAGCGAGGCCGCGCTGACCAGCAGTCCGATGCCGATCAGCAGTTCCGGCGTCGGCACCTTCGCCGCCACCCAGGCCCCGGCCGGGACGGTGCAGGTGGCGGCGACCAGCAGCGGCAGCATCGCCGTCGGCCGGACCTGCCGCCAACTCCCGGCCAGTCCGACGGCGCTGATCGCCCCGGCGGCGAAGTTGGCCAGCGTCACCCCGCCGTTCGGGCCGAGCATCAGCACCAGGACGGGCGCCGCGACCAGGGCGAAACCGATGCCCGCCAGCCGCTGGACGGAGGCGCCCACCAGGACGACCAGGCCCAGCACCAGTTCGCCGCCCCAGCCGCCCATCAGTGCCGGCCGCCGGCGGCGGGCGAGGACTCCGCGAAGCGGGCGGGGGTGGCCGAACGGCCGACGGTGGCGAGCAGGGCCGGCGCCGCCAGGGCGGCGGTACGCGCGGGGCGGTTCATCCGGGCTCCTCGGTCGGCGGTCGGACGGCGTCGGTCCTTGGTCGGCGGTCGGTCGGTGGTTGCTCGGTGGTCGGTCCTTGGTCGGTCGTCGGTCGGCACCGATCATGCCCCACGGCCGGATCGCCGGGCGGCATGCCCCGCCCGCCGACCCGGGGAGCGCGGGCCCCCGGTCACGGCTTCGGCAGCGCGTCGGAACTCGTCGGGAGCGGGTAGGAGTCCGGGTCGACCGCTCCCGGCAGACCGACGGCCGGGCGGGCGGGAGCGTTCGGGTCGGGCAGGGACGGCTGCACGGGCGGGGGCGGGACCTGGTTGAAGGCGAGGCCGGGTGGCGCCTGGACCGAGGCGGCACGACCGGCGGCCAGCGGGCCGCGCCCCTGGGTGCCGCAGGCGGCCTGGGTCTCGAGGTCCGGCGGGCTCTGGACGGTGGGCTGGTTGCCGGTGAAGCAGTTGCCGGGGTCGGCCGAGGCGAGGACGAGGTCGACGCCGTTGCCCTCGGCGCGGTTGCGCTGGACCTGGTTGCCGCCGGCCGGGTGGCCGGCCGGGTCGGTGATGATGACGCCGGCTGCCAGGTTGCCCACGACGAGGTTGCGCTCGACCCGGTTCGCCGTGCCGCCGCCGATGCCGATGCCGATGCCGAAGCCGCCGTCGGCCTGTTCGGGGGTGTCGCGGGCGTTGTTGTCGGTGACGGCGTTCCCGGCGATCACGGCGCCGTGCTGGGGAGCGAGGGCTTCGAGGTCATTGGAGTTGACGGTGACGCCGACCCGGTTGCCGACCACGCGGTTGCCGAGGACGTACAGCCCGTCCGAGGAGTTGGTGAGCTCGATGCCCACGGCGTTGCGCTCCACCGTGTTGCCGCGCACCAGGGTGTCGCAGGGCTTGCACTGGCCGACGTAGATGCCGGAGTCGGCCCCGCCGGAGGCGTAGGAGTCCTCGATCACCCCCGCCCGGGCGTCGAAGGCGTAGATGCCGTACAGGCCGTTGTTGTAGGCGGTCACGCGGGTGGCACGGAAGCCCTGGACGGCGGGGAAGCGGGTGGTGTCCAGGGGGTTGTAGGCGGAGCCGCCGGCGCCGCGCTGCTGCAGCTTCTCGTCGGTGACGCCGGTGAACAGCACGCCGTTGGCGAGGAAGCCGTGCACGGTGAGGTTCTCGACCACCGAGCCGGGGCCGGTCACGGTGACGCCGTTGACCAGCCGTACGCCGCCGTCCAGGAGCACGGTGTTGCGGTCGGTGCCGCGCAGCACGATGCGGGGCTTGGCGATCCGCACGCTCTCCTGGTACGTGCCCGGTGAGACCAGCACGGTGTCGCCCTCGCGGGCGACGTCCACGGCCTTCTGGATGGTCGGGAAGTCCTGCGGGACCCGGACCACGGTGCCGTCCGGGTGGTGGGCGTCGGAGGAGGAGTCGGCGGCGGAGGAGCAGCCGGACACGGCGAGGGCGGCGGCGAAAAGCGCGGGGAGGACCCGGAGCGAGGTCCGTCCACGGACCGGTCGGGAATCGGAGTCGAGTTGACGGATAGTCAAAAGTTGCATAAGGGGTGTTCTATCGTCTCCAATGTCGGTCATGCATGCCGAAACCGGAAAGGCGCGGAAAGAACCGGGAGCTGCCGGAAGCGGCGTCGACCGAAGGGTGCTGATCGCGGGCGGCGGTGCGGGGCTGGCCGCCGGGATCGGTGCCGGGCTCGTCGCGCTGGGGCGCGGGCGGCCCGCCGCCTCGCCCCCGCCCCCCTCCGCACCCGCCGCCGTTCCCTTCCACGGCGAGCGGCAGGCCGGGGTGACGGCCCCCCAGCAGCCGGCCACGGTGCTGCTGGCCCTCGACCTGGCGCCCGCCGTCACCTCGGACGGGCGCGCCGTACTGCGCTCCCTGCTGGGCGAGTTGACCCGGGTGCTCGCCGAGGCGGCCGGCGGCACCTCGGCGGACCCGCGCCTGCGGGGCGCGGAGCCGGCACAGCTCACCAGCCTGGTAGGGGTCGGCCCGGGGCTGGCCGCGCGGTTGGCCCTGAACGTGCCGCCCGCGCTGGCGGACGTCCCGGCCTTCCCCGGCGACCGGTTGGACCCGGCGCGCGGCGGCGGGGACCTGGTGGTGCAGCTGTGCGCCGCTGACCGCTGGCCGCTCACGGTCCTCGCCGAACTCGTCGGCGCGGCGGGCAGGTCGGCGGGGGCGGCCGTCCGCTGGACCCAGTCCGGCTTCCTGGCCCGAACCGCCCCGGGCACCACGCCGCGCAACCTCTTCGGCTTCAAGGACGGCACCGCCAACCCGGACGAGACGGCCACCCGCCAGTGGGTCTGGGGCCCGCCCGGGCCGTACGAGCACGGTACGGTGCTGGTCTACCGCCGCATCCGGATGGACACCGCCGCCTTCGCCGCCCTCCCCGAGGACCGCCGCAACCTCGCGATGGGCCGCCGCCTCACCGACGGCACCCCGCTCACCGGCACGGCCGAACACGACGACCCCGACATCTACGCCAAGAACCCCGACGGCTCCTACGTCATCCCCAACACCGCCCACGTCCGCCTCACCAGCCCCCGGCTCGACGCCGGCGCCCGGATGCTCCGGCGCGGCTACAGCTACGACGACGCCCCGGACGACCGGGGCCTGCTGTTCTGCGCCTTCGTCCGCGACCCGGCCCAGTTCAGCAAGGTGCAGGAGCGGCTGGCGGCGAAGGATGCGCTCAACCCCTTCCTGGTGCACACGGCCTCGGCGGTGGCCTACGTGCTGCCGGGGGCGCCGGAGGGCGGGGTGCTGGGCGAGGGCCTGTGGGCGTAGCGGGTGGTGTCCGGCGGGCTGTTGGCCCCGGTGATGGGTGGCGGGCCGCGTGGCAGACTGGCGTGATGGATCATCATGAGGTGGAGCAGCCGCTGAGCGGCGGGAACGTCAGCGTCGGTGTCGTCCGGGTCGGGGACACCGTGCGTCGCCCGGCCGGGCCGTGGACGCCCGCCGTGCACGCGCTGCTCGCGCATCTGCACGCGGTGGGGTTCCGGGGCGCTCCCCGGCCGCTCGGTCTGGACGACCGGGGGCGGGAGGTGCTCGACTTCGTACCGGGCGAGGTGGTCTGGCCGGACCGCTTCGCGCTGGTGGAGCCGGTGGAGCGGCTGGCCCGCGTCGCCCGGTTGATCCGGGAGTTCCACGACGCCGTACGGGACTTCACGCCACCGCCGGACGCCCGCTGGCAGGTGCTGATCCCGGCGGACGAGCACGAGATCATCGCCCACCACGACCTGGCCCCGTGGAACCTGGTGGCCGACGGCGGGGGCGGCTTCGCCTTCATCGACTGGGACGCCGCCGCCCCCGGCTCCCGGCTGTGGGACGTCGCCTACGCCCTGCACGGCTTCGTCCCGCTGTCGGCGGATCCGGCCTGGCAGCGCGCCGACGCCGGGCAGCGGGTGCGGGTCTTCGCCGACGCCTACGGGCTGGACGAGGGCGAACGGCGCCGCCTGGTCCCGCTGTTGGGGCGTCGCACCCGCTCCATGCACGACTTCCTGCGCGCGCAGGCCGGACGGGGTGTCCAGCCCTGGGCGCGACTGTGGGCGGAGGGCCACGGTGAGATCTGGCGCGGCGACGCCGACTGGATCGAGCAGCGCCAAGTGCGCTGGGAGCGCGCCCTGTTGGACGGCTGAGGCCGCGCCCTGATCACCAGGTGACGGGGACGGCGGCCGGGCCGCGCGTGGTGGTGCCGAGTTGCCAGGGGAGCCGGTCGAGCGGGGTGGTGAGGCGCAGGCCGGGGAGGGCGGTGGCCAGGCGGCGGAGGGATTCGCGCATCTCCAGGCGGACCCGCCAGGCGCCGATGCAGTAGTGCGGGCCGGCGCTGAAGGCGAGGGTGGGGGCGGCGAGCGGGAGGCCGAGGTCGGCGTCGAGGCCGTCGGGGTGGACGGCGGGGTCGCGGTTGGCGCTGCCGATGCTGACGGCGAGGACGGCGCCGGCCGGGATGGTGACGCCGCCGAGTTCGATCGGTGCGTCGGTGCGGCGGGCGGTGGTCTCGTCGTCGCCGAGGGGGATGAAGTGGAGGAGGCGTTCGACGGTGTGCTCGGTGATGCCCGGGTCGGCCAGCCGGGGCCAGTGGTCGGCGCGTTCGCCGAGGAGGTAGACCAGGGCGTTGCCGAGGGCGCCGGTGACGCTCTCGTTGCCACTGGCGGTGAGGCCGAGGACGAGGAAGGCGAGCGCGTCCTCGGGGACGCCGCCGTCCTGGTCGGCGGCCCGGACGAGTCGGCTGACCAGGTCATCACCGGGTTTGCGCCGTCGGCGCTCGATCAACTCGTAGGTGAAGGACTGGAATTCGGCGAGCGCCTCGCCGTGGTGCTCGCTCGGGTCGCCGCCCTGGGCCAGGAGGGCGAGGGTCCAGCGCCGCAGCCGGTCCTCGTCGAGGTGGTCGGGACCGTCGCCGAGGAGTCCCATCAGACGGGTGGTGACCGCGTAGGGCACCGGCCGGGTGAAGGCCGCGACCAGGTCGGCGGGGGGCCCGCCGGCCACCAGTGCGTCCACCGCCTGCTGGACGGCCGCCGCGACCCAGGGCTGCCAGCCGGCGATGGCGCGCGGGGTGAAGGCCTTCTGCACGGTGGCGCGCAGCCGGCGGTGTGCGGGGCCGTCCTGGTTGAACAGGGAGGCCGGGTTGGCGGCCACGTCGGCGGTGTTGCCCGCGGGCCCGACCTCGTGCAGATCGGCCCGGGTGACACGGGGGTCGCCGAGGGCCTGCCGGACGTCGTGGTAGCGGGTGACGAGCCATGCGGGGGTCCCGTCCGGAAGGGTGGTCGGGTGCGGCGGCCGGGCGGGGGTGAAGGGCAGCCGGTGGAGTGGTGGGAGCGGGGTGTCGGTGTCGGGGGCGGCGGTGGACATGGATCCCTTCGGGCGTGGGCGGTCCTGTGGGGCGCGAGCATCCAACTGTCGTATTTTCTGAGGGAATTGAGCCCTTCAGGCGGTTTTCCTGTTATGCCCGATGGTACGCGTCCGAACCCGGTTCGGGCTCTCACCGCCCCCATTCGGGCGCCGGGTCGGCCGGCAGCAGCGGCCGCAGCGCACCCAGCACCGCGCCGATGCAGGCGTCGCGCAGCTCGGTCCGGGTGCAGCTCTGCTCCGTCAGCCAGTCCACGACCAGCACCCGTACGAACACCAGCCAGCTGCGCAGGACTTGGGATGCGGCCCGGAGCGCACTCTCGTCCGTGAGCGGCAGCACCCCGAGCAGGCGGCCGCGCAGGGTGTCCAGTTCCTCGGTGATGATGGTCTGGATCACCGGGTCCCCGACGAGGACGCGGTTGGCGGCCAGGACGGCGTGCCGGTTGGCGATGAAGTAGTCGAGGTGGGCGTCCATGCCCTGGACCAGCTGCTCGACCAAGGTGTCCGCCGGGTCGAAGCGGCTCTTCACCAGCAGGTCCCCGGCCGCCTGCCGGTAGACCTCCGCGAACAGCTCGTGCTTGCTGGCGAAGTGCTTGTAGAGCAGGGCGCGGGACACCCCGGCCTGCTCGGCGACCTCCTCCATCAGCACGTGCTCGTAGGGCCGGGCGGCGAAGGCCCGGGCGCCGACGGCGAGCAGCTGGGCGCGGCGCTCGGTGGGGGACAGGCGCTTCCGGCGTTCCTGGACTGACATGCCGGACAGGTTACTTGACACGTGTCCACCAGTCGGCGCTAGCTTGGTAGACACGTGTCAACCAAGACCTGACGACAGGTCAGGCAGGCCGGTAGTGGGGGGATGGGCTCATGGCGAGGACGCTGCGGGTGCTCGCGTGGATCATGGGGGTCGCCTGTGTGGCGATCGGGCTCTTCCACGTGCTGGGCGGGAACGCCGCGATCCCCGGGATCGCGGACCCCGGCCCGACGATCGACAGCTTCGGCCGCTTCATGGGCGCGATCTTCGCCGGGTACGGCGCGGCCTGGATCTGGGCCGCCCGGCAGGCGCCGGTGCCCGCCCGGGTGGTCCGGTGGCTGACGGCGGTGTTCCTGCTGGGCGGCCTCGGGCGGGTGCTGGCGATCGTCGTGGACGGGTGGCCGCACGGGTTCCAGGTGGTGCTGATGGTGATCGAACTCGGGCTCTCGCCGGTGTACTTCTGGCTCGCCGACGCCGACGCCGACGCCGACGAGCGGGCGGTCCGGGCCTGAGGGGCCGGACGGTCAGAGGGCGAAGGTCCGCAGGTGGTCGAGGACCGTACCCGCGTCGGCCGTCGCCCCGGTGAGCGAGACGTGGCCGTCCGGTCGGACCAGCACCACGGCGTCCCCGCGCAGCCCGTACGCGCGGGCGGCGTGCCCGCCCGGGTCGAGCACGGGGGCCCGGCGCAGCCCGGCGGTGGCGGGCAGTTCGGCCAGGCCCGGGTGGTCACCGAAGGTCAGCAGGGTGAAGTGCGGTCCGCGGAAGAGGTCGAACAGCCGGGTCGGCGTGCCGTCGGCGGTCGTGCAGGGCGCGTCCGGGGCGCGGTCGCCGGCCCGGACGCCGGTGGCCTCGTCGAGGTCGAGGCCGAGCGGCCCGCCGCGGTAGTCGAGGGAGAGTCCGGTGAGGTCGGCGCCCTGGACGGCCAGGGTGCGGAACTGGTCGGTCAGCGCGCCGGCGCCGTTGCCGCCGAACGCCGTCCTGTGGTGGGCGGAGGTGGCGGCGAGGCTCGCCCGGGCGGTCGGCAGCCGCTCGTCCTGGTAGCTGTCGAGCAGCGCGTCGGGCGCGCCGCGCAGCACGGCGGCCAGCTTCCAGCCGAGGTTGTGGGCGTCCTGGATGCCGTTGTTCATGCCCTGGCCGCCCGCCGCGGACTGGCAGTGCGCGGCGTCCCCGGCGAGCAGGACCCGGCCGTCGCGGTAGCGCTCGACCACCCGCACGGTGGGGCGCCAGACGGTGGACCAGATCGGCTCGTGCATCCGGACCCCGGGCAGGCCGGCCCGCTCGGCGAAGAGCCGGCGGAAGGTGTCCAGGGTGGGGGCGGGCAGCTCGCCGTGCTCGTCCGGTTCGACGGCGGCGTGCACGGCCCACGTGGCGTCCTGCCGCATCGGGACCAGCGTCATGGCGCCGGCCCCGAACTTCGGGTGGTTCCAGAGGTGCATGTGGTCGGTGTCGAGGCCGTCGACGTCCATCGAGGCCATGATGAAACGCTCCTCGTTCCAGGTCTCGCCGAGGAAGGGGATGCCGGTCAGCTTGCGGACGGCGCTGCGGCCGCCGTCGCAGCCGACCAGGTAGCGGGCGCGCAGCCGGGTGCTCCGGCCGTCCCGTCGGACGGTGGCGAGCACGCCGTCGCCGTCCTGGGTGTAGCCGGTCAGCTCGGTGCCGGTCTCGACCGTGACGCCGAACTCGGCGAGCCGCTCGCGTAGCACGGCCTCGGTCTGGTGCTGGGCGAGCAGCAGCATGCCCGCGTACGGGCGGTCGGGGGTGGCGGGGTTGCCGGCCCCGGGGTCGACCTCCTGGAGCAGCCGGTCGCCCTCGTAGACGCGGAGCTTGAGGTTGAGCACGCCCCGCTCGAGGATCCGCTCGACCACTCCGAGGTCGTCGAAGACCTCCAGGGTGCGCGGGTTGACGCCCTTGCCGCGGACGCCGGCGGTGCGGAACTCCCGGTCCCGCTCGATGATCCGGCAGTCGACCCCGGCGCGGGCCAGTCCGATGGCGAGCGCGAGACCCACCGGGCCGGCGCCGACCACCAGGACGTCGGTGGCGGGTGCGGTGTCGTTCGTGAGTGCGGCGTGCATGACGAACCCCCTGATCCCGGCCGTAAGATACGGCGCGTTTCTTGCCTTCGACTGTAGGCTCACCCCGATAAGAAACGCAACGTATCTATGAGGGTCGGGTGCGGACATTGGTGACGAGCGGACGGCCGGGTGCCCCGCGACGGCGCGGCGACGAACTGGAGCGGGCGATCCTCGACGCCGTCTGGGCCGAACTCGCCGAGCACGGCTACGACCGGCTCACCATGGACGGCGTCGCCGCCCGCGCCCGTACCAGCAAGCCGGTGCTCTACCGCCGCTGGCCGAACCGGGTCGAGCTGGTGATGGCCGCCCTCGGCCGCAACGCCCCCGACTACCGGGAGCCGCCGGACACCGGCGACCTGCGCACCGACCTGCTGCAGTTCCTGGGCGGGCTGCTGCACCGCTTCGACGACCTGCCGATGGACGCCGTCCACGGGCTGCTGGTCGACCTGATGCGCGTCCCCGAGCTGCGCGGCCTGTTCCGCAGCGGGCTCACGGAGCACGGGCCGGTGAGCAGCCTGGCCGCGATGATGCGCCGGGCCGCCGAGCGGGGCGAGATCGACCCGGGGCGGCTCACCGCGCGGGTGGTCGCCCTGCCGCTGGACCTGCTGCGCGACGCGTTCCTGATCGAGGGTGCCGTGCCGTCCGACCGGGTGGTCGCCGAGGTGTTGGACGAGATCGTCCTGCCGCTGCTCAGGGCGCCTTGCGGGAGCTAGGCTTCGATCCCGGTCGAACGTACGTCCGCGAGGAGGATCCGAAGCGCATGAGCGGCACCGTGGTGGCAGTCAGCAGCAACGCCGAGTACTCGTTCACCAAGCCGAACCGGGAGGGCATCACGCTGCTCGCCGGACTCGGGGTGGAGGGCGACGTGCACGCCGGGGTGACGGTCAAGCACCGCTCGCGCGTCGCGCAGGACCCGACCGTGCCCAACCTGCGCCAGGTCCACCTGATCCACCGCGAACTGCTCGCGGAACTCGGCGAGTCCGGCTTCGACGTGGCGCCGGGCGCGCTCGGCGAGAACATCACCACCGAGGGCCTGGACCTGCTCGGCCTGCCGGTCGGCGCGGTGCTGCGGATCGGTCCGGAGGCGGAGGTGGAGGTCACCGGCCTGCGCAACCCGTGCGCGCAGATCGACAACTACCGGACGGGGCTGCTGAAGCAGGTCGTCGGGCGGGCGGAGGACGGGACGATCGTGCGCCGCGCCGGGATCATGGGCGTCGTCCGGGCGGGCGGGCCGGTGCGGCCCGGTGACGCGATCGTCGTGGAGCTGCCGGAGGGGCCGCACCGGCCGCTCGAGAGGGTCTGACACCCGCTCGGCGATCCCTCCGGCGCCCCGCTGATACCCCCACCCCGTCATGCGGCAGGCCCTCCGGTGTGACCGGAGGGCCTGCCGTCGTATGCGCCGGTGTCAGGACCGGACCAGGCGGGCGATGGCCTGGTTGGCCTCGCGGATCTTGCTGTTGGCCTCCTGGCCGCCCTCGGCGATGGCGTCCCGGACGCAGCACTCGATGTGCTCGTCCAGGAGTTGGAGGGCGAAGGACTGCAGGGCGCGGCTGGCCGCGGAGACCTGGGTGAGGACGTCGATGCAGTAGGTGTCCTGCTCGACCATGCGCTGCAGGCCGCGGATCTGGCCCTCGATGCGGCGGAGCCGCTTGAGGAAGTCGTCCTTGTGGGGGCTGTAGCTGGCCATGGCCGTCTCCGGTTCCTGTGCGGTGAGGAGTGCTCCCACTCTACCGGGGCGCGGTGGGAGGGGAGGCGGCCCGGACGTACGGGGGTGCCGTCCGGGCCGACGGCCGGTCGGCCTCAGCCGTCGAGGCGGCCGACCAGGTCGTAGCCGGCCTCGTCGACGGCTGAGGCGACGTCGGTGTCGGCGAGCGGCTGGGTGCTGTCGACGGTGACCTGGCCGGTGGCGAGGTCGACCGCGACCTCGGTGACGCCGTCGACCTTCTTCAGCTCGGCGGTCACCGAGGTGACGCAGTGGCCGCAGGTCATGCCCTTCACCTGGAAGACCGCGCGCTCGGCGGTCGCGGTGGCGGGGGCCTTGGCGGCGCCGGTTCCGCACGAGCCGCAGCAGGAGGAGGCCTCGGTGGCGGAGGACTCGACGGTGACGGTGGTCTCGCTCATGGTGTGCTCCTGTCGGTCGGTGCGCGCGGTGCCTTCCGGAGTGGTCCGGGCGGCTGCTTCACTGGGAACATACCATACCCCCCTAGGGTAAGTGGAAGAGTTGACGCGGCCTCGGTTCCACTGCTGGGCCCGGCCTCAGTCTGGTGTCGGCCCGACCTCAGCCCGGTGTCGGCCCGCAGGTGAGCAGGTACGGTGCCAGCGGCCCCAGCGCGATCAGCGCCACCGTCACCAGCCGCACCGCGAACCGCGGCCGGGGTGCCGGGCGCAGCAGCCGCCGCATCCGCAGCAGGGTGCGGGCGCCGCCCGCCGGAAGGGTGGCGGGGGAGGGCCGCAGCGCGCCGACCTCGCACATCGCCGCCGCCAGGTCCTCGGGCCGGCAGGTGCGGGCCGCCCGGTCGTCGGCGAGCATCTCCAGCAGCGGTGCCACGTGCGCCCGTAGGCCCCGGCCGAGCGGCAGTGCCCGGAAGGCGTCGGCGAGGCCGGCCCCGGTCACCAGCAGGACGTGGTGCCGCCCGGCCAGGTGGGCGCGCTCGTGCTGGACGACGGCCCGCAGTTGGCCGTCCGTCAGCTGGACGACCGCCCCGCTGCTGATCACCACCGGCCCCCGGTGCAGGCAGTACGCCACCGGCACCGGGTGGTCCAGCAGCACCGCCCCGAGCCGCGGGTCGGGCCGTCCGGCGAGGGTGAGCCGGTCCAGGTGGGTGGCCCGGTCGCGCCGGGCCCGGCGGGCGGCGCGGGCGATCCGGGCGAGCGGCCAGGCCGCGCCGAGCACGATCGGGACCAGGACGGCCGGACCCTCGGCGCCGGAGACCGGAGCCCCGGGCTCGAACAGTGCCAACAGGCCGTGGGCGTGCGCCCGGGAGCCGGACAGCGCGAGGTGGTACCCGGCCAGCGCGACAGCCACGGTGAAGGTCGCCGCCAGCCCGAACCAGGCCGCCAGCGCGAGGGCCGGGGCCCGCTGCGGCCACGCGGCCCGGGCGAGCGTGCCCGGCAGGGCCGTGCCGACCAGCCCGGCGTACAGCGCGAGGAGTAACGCCGCCAGCGCGGTCACTCGGCGCGCTCGGCCAGCAGCGTCTCCAGCGCGGCGCGCAGTGCCTGCTGCTCCTCGGGGGTGATCTGCTCGGCGAAGGCCGCCAGGGCGGTGGAGCGGTCGGGGCTGGAGGTGAGGGCGTCGGCCATCAGGGCGGCGGTGTACTCCTCGCGGCTGCGCACCGTCTCGTACAGCCAGACCCGGCCCTCCTTGCGGCGGCGCAGGTGGCCCTTGTGGTAGAGGATCTCGGCCACGGTCATCACGGTGGTGTAGGCGATCTGACGGTGGGTGGTGAGGTCGTCCACGAGTCTGCGCACCGTGCTCGGGTCGCCCCAGGACCAGAGCCGGTCCATGATCTCCGCCTCGAGTTCGCCCGAGCGCCGCATCTCCGGTGCTCCCACCGCCGTGGTGGTCGTCGCGTCCGTCATGGTGGGCGGTGGGTCGGCCGAGGGGAGGGAAAACTACCAAAGGGGGGTGGGGTATGTGCAGGACGTCACAGCGAAAGCCCTGTCAGCCTGAGGAAGCATCCGGGCATTTCGGGATACCCCTTGCCAGTACCCAGGGGATCGGGCTCATTCTGGCGCCATGACGACTCTCGAACCGGCCGCGCCGGCGGCCGCCTTGACCCCACTCGCCTCCATCGCCCCCGGCACCCTGGTGGTGCACGCCGCCGCCGAGGGCCGGACCGGCCCGCTGAGCGTGCCGATCCACCAGACCACCGGCTTCGCCTTCGACGACGCGGACGCGATCGCCGCCGCGATGGCCGGCTCGGAGGGCGACTTCGTCTACACCCGGCGCGGCAACCCGACGGTGCGCGCCCTGGAGCGGGCGGTGGCCGCGCTGGAGGGCGGCGCGGCGGCGATCGCCTCGGCCTCCGGCATGGGTGCGATGAGCGCCGTGCTGCTGTCCCTGCTCCGGCCGGGCGATCACGTGCTGGCCCAGAAGTGCCTGTACGGCGGCACCTACTCGGTGCTCTCCGACCTCGGCCGCCGCTACGGCATCGAGACCAGCTACCTGGACGCCGAGCACCCCGGGGAGATCGCCGCCGCCCGGCGGCCCAACAGTCGGCTGCTCCTGCTGGAGACCATCGCCAACCCGACCACCCGGGTCTGCGACCTGCCCGCGCCGCTGGCGGCAGGCCGGGCGCACGGGCTGCTCGGGGTGGTGGACAACTCGCTGGCCTCGCCGCTGCTCTGCCGTCCGATCGAGCACGGCGCGGACGTGGTGGTGCACTCCAGCACCAAGTACCTGGCCGGGCACAGCGACGTGCTGGGCGGGGTGGCGGTCTTCGCCGACCGCGAGCTGCACCGCGCCGTGTGGACCCGCGCGGTCGAACTCGGCGCCACCCCTGACCCGTTCGCCGCCTGGCTGACCATCCGCGGGCTGCAGACGCTGGCGGTGCGGATGCGCGCGCACGGTGAGAACGCGGCGCTGCTGGCCGGCAGGCTGGCCGCGCACCCGGCGGTGGCGGACCGGCTGCTGGACGGCTGCGGCGGGATGCTCTCCTTCGACCTGGCCGGCGGCCGGGAGGCGGGCCGCCGCTTCATCGGGGCCGTCCGGCTGGCCCGCCTCGCGCTGTCCATCGGCGGGGTGGAGACCCTGGTGACCCATCCGGCCTCCACCTCGCACCGCGAACTGGGCGACGAGCAGCTCGGGGCGGCCGGGATCGGTTCGGGGACGGTCCGGCTGTCGGTCGGCATCGAGGACGTCGAGGACCTCTGGCGCGACCTCGGGCAGGCCCTGTCCGAGCTGGTCTGACGCCTCCCCGGCCGATCGGGCCTCCGGCGCTTTTCCTGACTCGCTCGTTCTTTTGGGTTGACCAAATCATTGGCCGTGCTTACGGTGAGGGAGTCTCAACAGCCCGCGCCGGGGTCCGTGCGTCCAGCGCCGCCCGGTGCCGACGGCAGGGGAATCCGTGTACTTCTTCGAGGACTTCAAGCCCGGCGACGTGTTCGAACTCGGCACCGTGACCGTGACGGCGGACGAGATCGTCGCCTTCGGCGAGAGGTACGACCCGCAGCCCTTCCACGTGGACCCGGAGCTCGCGGCCGCCTCGCCGTACGGCGGGCTTCCTGTACGACGGCCTGGCGATCGCCTCGGTCAACGTGCACCGCAACTTCTTCGGCGAGCGCTGCGGCATCACCGTCGCCGGTACCGGCGAGGCCGCCTTCACCAGCTGCGCGGCCTTCGGCCTGGAGCGCTGGCTCTCCGCCCTGACCCGCCGGCACGGCAGCTGGGAGGCGGCCACCGCCGCCGTCGAGCAGGCCGCCCGGCAGGCCGGTACGGCGGTCTGAGATGACCGCCGCCGCGGAGCCCGGGCCCCCCGCCGGCTGGGCCAACCTCGGCATGGACATCGTGTCGGCCGGACGGGTGCGCGAACTGCTCGGTGAGCACGGCGAGTCGATCCTCGCCAAACTGCTCACCGAAGGCGAACTGGCCGACTGCCGCACCGAGGACGGGATCAACGTGCTCGCCGTGTGCGGCCGGATCGCGGCCAAGGAGGCCGCCTTCAAGACCCTGCGGGTCGCCGACAGCATCCTGCCCCGGCTCGACATCGAGGTCCGCAAGGCGGTCGGTGGCTGGCCGCTGATCGAACTGCACGGCCGAGCCGCCCGATTGGCCGCCGAGGCCGGCATCAGCGGGATCACCGTGAGCATCAGCCACGACGTGGACTGCGCCGTCGCGGTCGGCGCGCCGATCCCGGCCGCCTGAGCCCTCGAATCCACTGCCCCCACCCCCACTCGCACCACGACAAAGGAGTACGACCGTGTCCGACACCCTGCAGCCGATCAAGGCCTGGATCCTCAAGCGCCACCCCGAACGGACCGACATCGCCCCCGACCTCGACCTGATCGAGAACCGGCTGATCGACTCGCTCTCCTTCGTCGAGTTCGTCTTCCTGCTGGAGCAGGTCAGCGGCCGGAAGATCGACATGACCGTGCTGGAGGTCGACCACCTGCGCACGCTGCGGATCATCGAGGAGCGCTTCCTCATCGCGGCCGTCCACTGACGCTCGGCGAACGCGCCTGGGCCTGTCGTCGAACTCCCGTCGTTCGCCCCGCAGGCGGGAGTTTGCCGACAGGCCCTTCGCCGGACGCGGCCGCCGCCCTCGTCCCGAGCGGCGGCCGCGTCCTCCAGCGGATCTCGACCTGGCCTCAAGTCGGCCTTGTACCAGTGCTGTTGCGGTCGACGGGCAGGATGGGCGCGGCCGACCGCATACCGGGCCGGCCGCAGCCCTGGACAGCCGACCGACCCCACCACACGAGGTGACAGCCATGGACCAGACCATCCGGAGCGGCCCGCGCGGCCTGCGCGAGATCCTCGCGGCGGGCGAGCGGACGTACTCCTTCGAGTTCTTCCCGGCCAAGGACGAGGCCGGCGAGCGCGCCCTGTGGGCCGCGATCCGGCGGGTGGAGGCGGTCGCGCCGACCTTCGTCTCGGTCACCTACGGCGCCGGCGGCTCCTCGCGCGACCGCACCATCGGGACCACCGAGCGGATCGCCGCGCAGACCACCCTGCGCCCGGTGGCCCACCTGACCGCCGTCGGCCACTCCACCGCCGAACTCCAGGCCATCCTGCGGCGCTACGCGGACGTCGGGATCCGCGACGTGCTCGCGCTGCGCGGCGACCCGCCGGGCAACCCGAACGGCACCTGGGAGCCGCACCCGCAGGGCCTGCGCCACGCGATCGAACTGGTCCACCTGGTCAAGGAGTTCGGCGCCTTCTCGGTCGGCGTGGCGGCCTTCCCGGAGCGCCACCCGCGCTCCACGGACTGGGAGGACGACATCCGGCACTTCACCGCGAAGTGCCGGGCGGGCGCCGACTACGCCGTCACCCAGATGTTCTTCGAGATCGAGCACTACCTGCGGCTGCGCGACCGGCTCGCCGCGGCGGGCTGCGACACCCCGGTCATTCCGGAGATCATGCCCGCCACCGACGTCCGCCAGATCGCCCGCTTCGCCGAGCTGAGCGGCGCCTCCTTCCCGCAGGGCCTGGCCGGGCAGCTGGAGGCGGCCCGCGGCGACCGGGCGGCGGCGCACCGGATCGGCGTCGAGCACGCGACCCGGCTGGCCGAGCGGCTGCTCCGGGAGGGAGCGCCCGGCCTGCACTTCATCACCCTGAACCGCTCCACCGCCGCCCTGGAGATCCACCACAACCTCGGGCTTGTCCGAGGGCTGGACCGCCTCCCGCAGGAGCGCCAGGCCCGGCCACTGATCAGCAGTCCTATCTGACGGGAGAGCCCCATGATCACCACCCGCGACCCGGCGCGCCCGGGCAGACTCCTGCGCACCGAGCGCCAGACCCTGCTGCCCCTGTTGCGTGACACCCCGCTGGAGCGGTTCGAGCTGCCCACCGCCTGTCCGGACTGGACGGTGCGCGAGCTGCTCGCCCACTGCGGCGCCGCGCTGATGCGCATCGTCGAGGGCCGACTGCCCGGCTTCACCCCCGAGCACAACGCCGCCGACGTCGCCGAGCGCGCCGACTGGCCGGTGTGGCGGATCCTGGACGAGCTGGAGTCCGGCATGGCCGAGGCGGGCCCGGCCATCGAGGCGGCGGACGGTGCGCTGGACGTGATCGCGCTCGGCGAGTGGGTGCACGCCGGGGACGTCCGGGAGGCGCTCGGCGTCCCCGGGGCGTACGAGAGCCTCGGCATGGAGGACGCGCTCGCCCTGCTCGCCACCGTCAGCCGCGAGCGCCTCACCCCGCGGGTCTGCGCGGTCACCCCGTGCGGGGACTGGGTGATGGGCAACGTCGTCGACGGCCGGGCGGCGGCCGAACTCAGCTGCGACGAGGGCACCTTGATCAGGATGTACACCGGGCGCCCGGTCCGGCCGGAGCGCTACCGGCTGGCCGGGGCCGTCCGCGAGGAGCTGGTCATCTACCGGTAGGTGTCCCGGTCCAGGTGGACGGTGGGTGCCTCAGTCCAGCCGGACCACCTGGAACGCCTCGGCGAGCCGGCCCTCGGGCAGGCCGCCGGCCACGGCGTGCTCGGTCTGCCAGCGGTGCAGCAGCACCTTCAGGTCGTCCAGGTGGGCCGTCTGCGAGGTGTGCAGCCGCAGCGCGGCGAGCTTGCGCTCGAACAGGTCGGTGACGTCCACGAAGCGGTTGGGCGTCGGGCCCATGATCAGCCAGATCTCCGGCACCTCCCAGGCCTCCAGCCCCAGCGCCGCCAGCTCCGGGTGGGCGAAGGGGTTGCGGGCGTCCGGGTAGACGGCGCGCAGTGCCGCTTCGCCGGCCGCCCGGTGGTCCGGGTGGGTGTCGGCGATCCGGGCCCAGTTGATCTCCGGACTGGGCAGCACCACCACCTCCGGCCGGACCTGGCGGATCACCCGGACGATGTCCCGGCGCAGTTCCATGGTGGGCTCCAGCCGGCCGTCGGGATGGCCGAGGAAGCGGACCTCCCGCACCCCGGTGTACCCGGCGGCGGCCCGCTGCTCGGCGCGGCGCAGCGGGCCGATGCTCTGCCGGGGCAGGGCGGTGTCGTAGCCGCCGTTGTCGCCGTCGGTGAGCACGCAGTGGGTCACCTCGGTGCCCGCGGCGGTCCACCGCATCACCGTGCCGGCGACGCAGAACTCGGTGTCGTCGGGGTGCGCGGTCACCACCGGGGCGCGTCGGGGCGCGGGGCTCGCGGTCATCAGGCCTCCTCTCGGCGGGACCACGCCAGCTTCGCCCTCCGGCGGGCCGGTGCACAACGGAATCGGCTGGCGCACACCGGCCATGGCGCGATGAGGACAGGAAGGGCAGTCAAAGATTTGGCCCAGCCCAATAACTGGGCTGGGAACACCGGGAAGGGGAACACGCGATGTGCAGGATCTTCGGCCGCCTCGGCGGCGGCCCGGCCGGCCGGGCCGACCTGGCCCGCGTCTCGGCCCGCCAGCACCACGGCGGACCCGACCGCCAGTGCGTCCTGACCGGCGACGGCTGGGCCCTCGGCTGCAACCGGCTGGCCGTCACCGACCCGCACGGCGGCGACCAGCCGTACCGGCTCGGGCACGTCCTGGAGGACGGCATCCTGGTGGCGTTCAACGGCGAGATCTACAACCACGCCGAACTGCGCCGCCGCCTGCTCGCCCGCGGCCACCGGGTGCCCGACCGGTGCGACGGCTCCGTCCTGCCGGCGCTCTACGCCGAGTACGGGCCCGCCTTCTGGCCCTCCACCACCCCGGCCGCCTCGGCCCAGCCCGGCGTGGCGCGGGCGGCCATCGTCTGGCCGGACCCGACCCCCTCCGCTCCCGCCCCGGCGCATGTGGTGCAGGCCGGCATCGTCTGGCCGACCCCTGCCCCGGCCGCCGGCTGACCCGCCGGCCGACCGACCTCGGGGGGCGCCGACCGGTCACTCCGGCCGGCGCCCCCGGCAGTCCGGGCACTCTCCGTGGAAGACCAGCTCGGTGTCGTCCACCCGCCAGCCGCGCAGTCCCTTCCGGGGCGGCGCCGGCGCCTCGACCTCGACGTTCGCCACCCGCCCGCACCGGCTGCACAGCGCGTGGTGGTGCGGCGGCCCGGACAACTCGAACACCGCCGTCCGGCCCGGCCGTTCGAACTTGCGCACCAGCCCGGTCTCCAGGAAGTTGCGCAGCATCTCGTAGACCGCCTGGCTGGTCAGCGTCCCCAACCGCTCCCGCGCCGCCTCGGTGATCGACTCGACGTCCTGGTGCGGCTCGGCCGCCAGCAACTGCAGCACCTCCAGCCGCGGCCCGGTCACCCGCAACCCCACGTCCCGCAGTTGCTGAACGGCGGTCTCGCGGTCCGCAGCCAGAGTCTCGCGCGCCATCAGCCCCTACCCGGGTCGACCAAAGATTTGGTCCCATCGTAGCTTGCGCCCCGCGACCGGCCGCCCCGGGAAACCGCCGCCCGCCGGGCGGAAGCACGAGACGCCCCTCTCCGCGGAGAGGGGCGTCTCGTGCTTCCAGGTGGATCAGGTCGTACGCTGCTTGCC
>NZ_JBHVVI010000131.1:0-23469 GCF_042883685.1 Kitasatospora sp. NPDC058190 | reverse complement strand
GAGCGGGAGACCGACACCACCGCGTGGGTCGCGCTGGACACCGTCTTCCACCTGGCGGTGGCCGAGGCTTCCCGCAATCCGGTCTTCCGCCGGGTGATCGAGGAGATCCGTGACGCACTGGCGCGTCAGTCGACCTTCCTCAACGAACTCGGCGGTCGGCGCGAGCAGTCCAACTGCGAGCACCGGGCGATCGTCGAGGCCCTGATCGACGGTTCCGAGCCCGACGCCGTCGAGGCGATGTCCCACCACCTCCACCGCGTGGAGGCCACCCTCACCGACATCGTGCGCCCCCAGCGCGCGGACACCTCAAGAGAAGGCAGAGCCGAGGCGTGAGCGAGCAGTTCCTCAAGGACGAGAAGCGCCCCACGACCCGTCACGTCGACGCCGGCGACACCGGCTACAGCAAGTCCCTGAAAGCCCGGCACGTCAACATGATCGCCATCGGCGGCGCGATCGGCACCGGGCTGTTCCTCGGCGCCGGCGGACGCCTCGCCGACGCCGGGCCCTCCCTGTTCGTCGCGTACGCCGTCTGCGGCGTCTTCGCGTTCCTGGTGGTGCGAGCGCTCGGCGAGCTCGTCCTGTACCGCCCCTCCTCCGGCGCCTTCGTCTCGTACGCCCGGGAGTTCCTCGGGGAGAAGGGCGCCTACACCGCCGGCTGGATGTACTTCCTCAACTGGGCGACCACCGGCATCGCCGACATCACCGCCGTCGCCACGTACACCCACTACTGGCACCTGTTCTCCGACGTCCCGCAATGGGTGATCGCGCTCATAGCCCTGGCCGTGGTCCTCACCGTGAACCTCATCTCGGTGCGGATCTTCGGCGAACTGGAGTTCTGGTTCGCCATCGTCAAGGTCAGCGCCCTGGTCGTCTTCATGGGCATCGGGATCTTCCTGCTCGTCACCCAGCACCCGGTCGACGGCGCCGTCCCCGGCCCGTCCCTGATCACCGACAACGGCGGGATCTTCCCCAACGGGCTGCTGCCGATGCTGCTGATCATCCAGGGCGTCGTCTTCGCCTACGCCTCCGTCGAACTGGTCGGCGTGACGGCCGGGGAGACCGAGAACCCCGAGAAGATCATGCCTAAGGCGATCAACTCGATCATGTGGCGCGTGGGCGTGTTCTACGTCGGCTCGGTCGTGCTGCTGTCGATGCTGATGCCGTGGAACAAGTACACCTCAGGCCAGAGTCCCTTCGTGACGGTGCTCTCCCACATCGGGGTCCCGGCGGCGGGCAGCGTGATGAACCTGGTCGTCCTCACCGCGGCCATGTCCTCACTCAACTCCGGCCTCTACTCCACCGGCCGCATCCTGCGCTCCATGGCCGTCAACGGATCGGCCCCGCGTTTCACCGCGCGAATGAGCCGCACCCAGGTGCCCTACGGCGGCATCCTGCTCACCAGCGGCATGTGTGTCCTCGGTGTCGGCCTCAACTTCGTGGTCCCCGCCGACGCGTTCGAGATCGTGCTCAACCTCGCGGCCATCGGCATCATCGCCACCTGGGGCATGATCATGGTCTGCCATCTCCTGTTCTGGCGGAAGACCACGGCCGGCGAACTGACCCGCCCCGACTACCGCCTGCCCGGCTCGCCCTGGACCGAACTCGTGACGCTGGCCTTCCTCGCCGCCGTCCTGGTCCTCATGTACGCCGACGGCGGCGCCGGACGCACCACCGTGCTGTGCGTACCGCTCATCGCCGCCGTGCTCGTCGCCGGCTGGTACGCGATCCGCGGCCGCCTGGCGCGCGACGCGACCACGGGCCACGATCCTTCCTGATCTACCGTCAAAAGGCGTCGGCCTCACGGCACTTCGTGAGACCGGCGCCACCCGTAGCGACCCATCATCGAACGAGGCAGTGATGCTCAGCAGTTCCCTCGCGGACGCGCCCCCGATCCGTGAGCCCATCCACGCGCCCGTCGCCCACGTCACCCGGGGCGGCGTGGTCGAGAGCACCCACTACGGTTCCGTCGTCGTCCTCGGTGGCGACGGCAAGCTCCGGTTCCATCTCGGCGACATCGAGGCCGCCTGTTACCCGCGATCGGCCCTCAAGCCCGTCCAGGCCGTCGCCATGGTCCGGGCGGGACTGCCTCTCGACGGCGAACTGCTCGCCCTCGCTATGGGCAGCCATTCCGGCGAGGAACGCCACCTCGCCGGCACCAGGCGGATCCTCGAACTGGCCGGGCTCACCGAGGACGACCTGCGCAACGTCCCGGACCTTCCGTACGACCCGGCCGTCCGCGACACCTGGATCCGGGAGGACCGCCCGCCCTCCCGGCTCGCCCAGAACTGCTCCGGCAAGCACGCCGCGATGCTGTACCTGTGCCGGCTCAACGGGTGGCCGCCGCAGGACTACGACGCCCCCGAGCACCCGCTCCAACGGATGATCGCGGAAGCCGTGGAGGACCTCACCGGCCAGCGCATCGCGCACGCCACCGTGGACGGCTGCGGCACCCCCCTGTTCGCCGTCTCCCTGCACGGCCTGGCCCGCGCCGCCGCGCGCATCGCCACCGGCGCACCCGGGACCCCTGAATTCCGGGTGGCGGACGCGCTGCGCAGCCACCCGGAGATGGCCTCCGGCGCCGGACGGGACGTGGCCGAGCTGATGCGCGCGGTGCCCGGGCTGATCGCCAAGGACGGCTTCGAAGGCGTCCACGTCGCCGCACTGCCGGACGGCCGCGCCGTCGCCGTGAAGATCGCCGACGGCGCGAACCGGGCACGCGTTCCCGTGATGGCGGCCGCGCTGGCCCTCGCGGGAGTCGACGCACGGCTGCTCACCGGGTTCGCGGGGGAGCCAGCGACCGGCGGCGGTCGGCGCGTCGGCGGCGTCCGGCCGGTGGCGGCGCTGGACCCGTCGGTCCTGCTCGCTCCCGCGTGACCCGACCCACCACTCCCGGCACTCGCCGCGCTGGCGCGAACGGGCGCCGGCAGGCGCACGATCCGCTCGAACGAGCCGTACCGGAAATTCGATCGCTGGGCCGTGCGCTTGTCCGCGCTGTGCTCGGCGCTGACGGCGAGGACAGCGTCATCGACGGTGACCGTGATCTCCTGCGGCTCCAGACCGGGAAGCTCCGCGTGTAACACGTAGGTGCCATCCGCCAGGTCCTCCTCGATCGCGATCGGGTGGCGGTCGTACGTGCCCCAGCGCAGCGGGGTGGTGGGGATGCCTCCTCCATTCGCTCGACCGGGTCGGGCAGCCGGGTGTTCGGGAGCAGCGTCATCGACTGAGCCATCACGGCCTCCCTTCTCCACGGCGGAATCCGTGTTCCGCCTATTCGCGTGTGCTTCGTAACGGCCCGGGAAACGGGCAGGCCGCACGGAGGCGTGGACGAATGTCCTATGCCGAGTCGGTGCGATCGGACACGGAGGAGCCGGCGCTCTGCCGGTCCGGGGCGGGCGGCTGTTCGACCGCCACCTGGGCCGGGCGCAGTAGGACCTCGCCGAGCCGATAGCCGGGGCGCAGGATCTGGGTGCAGGTGGGGCGGTCGACCCGGTCCGATTCGGTCGAGGTGACGGCCTCGTGGAGGGTCGATGCGCCGCTTGTCGCGGATGACCACAGGCGGGCGCTGCTCTTCGGGTTTCTTCCTCGGCCTGGATGGGGTGGTCATGCGGCGCCTCGCTTGTGCTCGTCCTCGTCCACGATCTCGGCGTCCACGACCTCCTCTCCTTCCTCGCCCTGGGTGCCGGTTGCGCCGCCACCTGGTGCACCGGGGGCGGTCTGGGCGTAGAGGGCCTGGCCCAGTTTCTGGCTGACCTGGGCGACCTTGTCGCTCGCTGCGCGGATGGCGGCGGTGTCCTCGCCCTTGAGCTTGTCCTTCAGCTCCGCCAGGGCCGTCTCCACCTCGTTCTTCACGTCGGCCGGGACCTTGTCCTGGTTGTCCTGAAGGAACTTCTCGGTGCTGTAGGCGAGTTGCTCGCCCTGGTTTCGGGTCTCGGCGGCCTCCTTCCGACGGCGGTCCTCCTCCGCGTGCTGCTCGGCTTCCCGGATCATGCGGTCGATGTCGTCCTTCGGCAGGGCGGAGCCGCCGGTGACGGTCATCTTCTGCTCCTTGCCGGTGCCGAGGTCCTTCGCGGCCACGTGCATGATGCCGTTGGCGTCGATGTCGAAGGTGACCTCGATCTGCGGCATCCCGCGCGGGGCGGGCGCGATGCCGGTCAGTTCGAACATGCCGAGCTTCTTGTTGTACGCGGCGATCTCCCGCTCGCCCTGGTAGACCTGCACGGTCACCGAGGGCTGGTTGTCCTCGGCCGTGGTGAAGACCTCCGAGCGGCGGGTCGGGATCGTGGTGTTGCGCTCGATCAGCTTGGTCATGATGCCGCCCTTGGTCTCGATGCCCAGGGACAGCGGGGTGACGTCGAGCAGCAGGACGTCCTTGACCTCGCCCTTGAGCACGCCGGCCTGCAGGGCGGCACCGATGGCGACGACCTCGTCCGGGTTGACGCCCTTGTGCGGGTCTTTGCCGGTGAGCTTCTTCACCAGGTCGGTGACGGCCGGCATACGGGTGGAGCCGCCGACCAGGATGACGTGGTCGACGTCCTTCACCTCGATCTTGGCGTCCTTGACGGCCTGGTGGAACGGGCCCTCGCAGCGCTCCAGCAGATCGGCGGTGAGCTGCTGGAACTGGGCGCGGGTGAGCTTCTCGTCCAGGTGGAGAGCGCCTTCGGCGGAGGCCGTGATGTAGGGCAGGTTGATCGTCGTCCCCGTGGCCGCCGACAGCTCGATCTTCGCCTTCTCCGCGGCCTCCCGGAGCCGCTGGGCTGCCATCTTGTCCTTGGACAGGTCGATGCCGTAGCCGTTCTTGAACTGCTTGACCAGGTGGTCGACGATCCGCTGGTCCCAGTCGTCACCGCCCAGGTGGGTGTCACCGGAGGTGGCCTTCACCTCCACCACGCCCTCGCCGATCTCCAGCAGCGACACGTCGAACGTGCCGCCGCCGAGGTCGAAGACCAACACCGTCTGGTCGTTCTCCTTGTCCAAGCCGTACGCCAGGGCAGCCGAGGTCGGCTCGTTGATGATCCGCGCCACCTTCAGGCCCGCGATCTCACCCGCCTCCTTGGTAGCCGTGCGTTGGGAGTCGTTGAAGTACGCGGGCACGGTGATCACCGCGTCCGTCACGTCCTCACCCAGATAGGACTCGGCGTCGCGCTTCAGCTTCTGCAGCACCCGCGCCGAGATCTCCTGCGCGGTGTAGCGCTTGCCGTTCACGTCCCCTTCCTCCGGGAACCGCCAGCCGCTCTCGCCCATGTGCCGCTTCACCGAGCGGGCCGTGCGATCCACATTGGTCACGGCCTGCCGCTTGGCGACCTCGCCGACCAGCACCTCGCCGCCCTTGCCGAAAGCCACCACCGACGGGGTGGTCCGGGCGCCCTCGGCGTTGGCGATGACGGCCGGCTCGCCGCCCTCCAGGACGCAGACCACCGAGTTCGTCGTTCCCAGGTCGATACCGACTGCGCGTGACATTGCCGGGCCTCCTCTCCTGCTATCCCTCCCGTCTTGCCTCAGCGGGAGGAATGAAACTTGAGCCTCATGGACTCAAGGATAAGTCGATGGCTGCGGCTGGAGGAAATCTGTAACGTGGAAGTGAGGTTTCAGCGAGCGGCGAGGTGAGGTCGCGGTGGTGGAGCTGCCCATTGATGACGCGGATGCCGCGCTGTACACGGTGGGGCAGGTCGCCGCGATGCTGCACGTCCAGGTGGCGTTCCTGCGGCGACTGGACGAGCTGGGCGCGGTCGTGCCGACCCGTTCGGCGGGCGGCCAGCGCCGCTACTCACGCCGGGAGATCAACCGTGTCGCGGCCCTGGTGAAACTGATCAGCGAGGGACTGACCCTGGAAGGCGCGCGCCGGGTACTCGATCTCCAGGCCCGAGTGGAGCAGCTGGAGGCCGACCTGGACCGGGCCCGCGGCCAGTGACGTCGAGCGCCCGCCGCCTGGGCCCAACCCGGGCCGGCTGAGGTTCAAGCGGCGGCGGCGAGGTCGGCGCGGCCGAACAGGAGCGCGTAACCGCGGGGCAGGCGGGCGAGGAGGCGATCGGTGAGCCGCTCGCCGCCGAGGGATTCGAGGGCGGCCAGGACGGAGGAGACGTCCCAGCGGGCGCCGGTGAGGCTGGTGTCCAGGGCTCGGGCGACAGCTTCGACGAAGGCGGGCGCGGCGACGGGTTCGGGCAGGGGGGTCTGCGAGGCGAAGACGGCGCGGGCCCGCTCAGGGAGCGCGGCGGCCAGCTCGCAGCGTTCCTCGCCGGTCAGCTGGGAGCCGAGAACGGCCAGGACCGCATCGAGGACGCGTTCGGCCTCCGCGTCACTGGGGTAGCGACCGAGGGTGCGGACCTGCTGGATCAGGCGGCGGTGCCGGGTCATGACGGGTGGCCTTCCAGGGGTGGGCCGCCGCGGCGTGAGCGGCGGCACGAAAGCGGGTCAGGGTCAGTGGCCGGGTACAGGGCGGCCGAACAGGACGTCGTAGCCGGGCGGCAGCTGGAACAGGACACCCTCCATGAGGTCGTCGCCCGCGGCATCGGCCACCGTGGACAGCACGGCGCCGATGTCCCACACGGCGGTCTTCTCGGTCGCGCCCTCGATCCAGGCGGCAGTGGCGCGCACGAACCGTTCGGGACTGAGCGGTTCGGCGGCCTGCAGGGGGTTGAGCAGGATCAGGGCGAAGGTCTCGGGCAGACGGGCCGCGAGCTTCGCGCGCACGTCGCCGACCAAGTGGGCACCGAGCAGGGCCAGCACGACGCGGGCCGCGCGCTCGGCATCCTGGGGCGTGTCGTACTCTCCGCGTTCCTGGACCTGGTCCAGGAACGCCTCCCATCGAAGAGTCACCGCGCATTCCTCCCTCCGTCCCGGCAGGGACCAGGCCCTGCCGGGGTGCGGGCGTGCGAGGCCGATCAGAATTCGGCGGCCAGGCGGCGGGTAAGGCCGGTGAGCTTGAGCAGCCTGGCCACGGGGTGGCCGACCCCGCGCAGGACCAGGCGCTTGCCGCTGTGGTCGGCCTGGTTGCGGGCCTGGACGAGGATGCCCAGGCCCGAGCAGTCCATGAACGTCACCTCCGACAGGTCGAGCACCACCTCCCCGTGCGCCTCGAACGCGGCGGCCAGCCGGCAGCGAAGCCGCGGCGCGGTGGCGAGGTCGATCTCACCACCGGCCCTCACCACGAACGGTGCCGGCCGCCCATCGCGCATGGCGTTGCCAGTCGCGATGGCACGGGCCAAATCGGGGGATGCGGGGCCGGATGCGGGGGTGTTCCGTGCCGTCCCCTCGGGGGGCGGGGACGGCACGGAACGGCACAGGGGCGCGGTCAGGCCTTGATCTCCTTGCGGCCACCGCTGTGGCCGATGGCGATCTTGCGGGGCTTGGCCTTCTCCGCGACCGGGATCTTCAGGGTCAGCACGCCGGAGTCGTAGTCGGCGCTGATCCCCTCGGGGTCGAGCGTGTCGGAGAGCATGACCTGGCGGGAGAACACGCCGAGCGGACGCTCGGACAGCTCCCACTTCACGTCCTCGCCCTCGTGGCGCGGACGGCGCTCGGCCTTGACGGTCAGCATGTTCCGCTCGACGTCGATGTCGATCGCGTCCGGGTCCACCCCGGGCAGGTCGAAGCAGATCACGTACTCCTCGCCCGCACGGTAGGCGTCCAGCGGCATCGGAGTCGGCCGCGACCAGGTACCGGTCGTGTTGAAGAACTGCTGGGTCAGGCGGTCCAGCTCGCGGAACGGGTCAGTGCGCAGCAGCATCGCGAAACACCTCCACTGATCGATGGGTGCCAGTGCGCTTCACCTGAAACCGTTCTAGCACGTCATCCATCCGATGACAAACGCTGGGTGTCGTCCGTAAAATGACAGCATGAGCAAGAAGCCCCCGCAGCCCGCCCCCAGGCCCGATCCGGTCTCCTTCCTCGCCGCCGCCGCGGCGCTCGCCGCCATCGACGACACCGTCCGCACCGCCCGGCAACCCGGCCGTCCCTCGGAGCGGGACACGCAGGAAGGCGGCGCCGAACAGGCCCTGGCCGCGCTGGTACTGCTGCGGGAACTGCGCACCCAGCTCGCCGACTGGGAGGCCCCACTGGTGGAGACCGCCCGAGCCGCCGGCGCCACCTGGGCCGACCTCGCCCAGCCCATGGGCGTTGCCAGCCGCCAGGCCGCCGAGAACCGCTACCTGCGCCTGCGCCCCACCAAGAACGCCTCCGCCGGCGCGGAGACCGGCGCCGAGCGCGTCAAGGCGGTGCGCGACCGCCGGGCCGCGGACCGCGCCGTCACCGCCTGGGCCCGCAACCACGCCGCCGACCTGCGCGTGCTCGCCGCCCAGGTCGCCGCACTCACCGACCTCGCCCCCCAGGCCCGCCCCGCACTCGCCGACCTCACCACCGCCCTCGGCACCCCCGACCCGGCCGACCTGATAGCTCCGCTCGCCGCGATGCGCCCCCACCTCGGCACGGGCCACCCCCACCTCGCCACCCGCCTCGACGACCTCACCCACCACACCGACCAGCTCCGCCATGACAGCGACCAACGGCGCACCTGACCCCGTCGCCGCCGCCGAAGAACGCTGGCAGCGACTCCAGGACCAGCTCGAGACCGTGGGCATCCGCATGCGGACCGAGACCGGCTCCGCCATCGCCTCCATCGACGCCTGCCTGCGCAGACTCGACACCGTGCGCCGGCACCTCGCCGACCACCCCGGGGCCGCCCACTGTCCTGCCCCGACCGTCCGAGACCTGGCCGCCCGATCCCCGACGACCGGAGTGCGCCACGTGCAGCCACGGTCACCTACCATGCCGCAGGCGCGAGCCGTCCAGGCTCACGCCGAACCCGTTCCCCACGCCTCACCCGGAAAAGGAGACCCAGAGTGGGTAGCAATGTCGAGACGCTGGAATTCCAGGCCGAGACCCGTCAGTTGCTCCGGTTGGTGATCCACTCGATCTACTCGAACAAGGACATCTTCCTGCGCGAGCTGATCTCGAACGCCTCCGACGCACTGGACAAACTGCGACTGGAATCGCTGACCGACTCCGGCCTCCAGGCCGACACCTCCGACCTGCACATCGCCCTCGAAGTCGACAAGGACGCCCGCACGCTGACCATCCGCGACAACGGGATCGGCATGAGCCGGGACGACATCGTCGAGCTGATCGGCACGATCGCCAAGTCCGGCACCGCCGGCCTGCTGGACAAGCTCAAGGAAGCCAAGGACGCCGCCGCCGCGCAGAGCCTGATCGGGCAGTTCGGCGTCGGCTTCTACTCGGCGTTCATGGTCGCCGACAAGGTCACCCTGCGAACCCGGCGGGCCGGCACCGACCAGGGCACCCTGTGGGAGTCCGACGGCCAGGGCACCTACGACATCCAGGCCGTCGACGGCCTGCCCACCGGCACCTCGGTCACCCTGCACCTCAAGCCCGCCGACAACGAGGACGCTCTCGCCGACTACCTGTCCGAGTGGAAGATCCGCCAGATCGTCAAGCAGTACTCGGACTTCATCCGCTGGCCGATCCGGATGGCCACCGAGCGCACCGACGCCGACGGCGGCGGCGAACCGGAGACGCTGAACTCGATGAAGGCGCTGTGGGCCCGTCCGCGCAGCGAGGTGACCGAGGCCGAGTACCACGAGTTCTACCAGCAGATCAGCCACGACTGGCAAGAGCCCGCCGCAACCATCCACATGCGCGCCGAGGGCACCTTCGAATACGAGGCGCTGCTCTTCCTCCCCTCGCAGGCACCGTTCGACCTGTTCTCCCGCGACACCAGGCGCGGCGTCCAGCTGTACGTCAAGCGGGTGTTCATCATGGACGACTGCGACGCGCTGATGCCCAACTACCTGCGCTTCGTCAAGGGCGTCGTCGACGCCCACGACCTGTCACTGAACATCTCCCGCGAGATCCTGCAGCACGACCGCCAGATCCAAGGCGTCCGCCGCCGCCTGGTCAAGAAGGTCCTCGGCGCGATCAAGGACATGCAGGGCAAGGACGCCGAACGCTACGCCAAGCTGTGGGCCCAGTTCGGACGCGTGCTGAAGGAAGGCCTGATCGAGGACACCGACAACACCGACACCCTCCTCGAACTGATCTCGGCCGCCTCCACGCACGATCCGCAGAAGACCACCACCCTGCGCGAGTACGTGGCGCGCATGAAGGACGGCCAGGACGCCATCTACTACCTCACCGGCGAGAGCCGCGCGATGGTGGAGAACTCCCCCCACATGGAGGCCCTCACCGCCCAGGGCTACGAGGTCCTCATCCTCACCGACCCCGTCGACGAGGTCTGGACCGACCGGGTCCCGGCCTTCGACGGCCACCGCCTGCAGTCCATCGCCAAAGGCCAGGTCGACCTCGACGAACCCGCCGACGGCGACCAGGAGGCCAACGCCGACAAGGCCCAGCACGAGCAGGACTTCGCCGCCCTGCTGCCCTGGCTGACCACCACCCTGTCCGAGCACGTCAAGCAGGTCCGCCTGTCCTCCCGGCTGACAACCTCGGCCGCCTGCATCGTCGGCGACGCCCACGACATGACCCCCACCCTGGAGAAGATGTACCGGGCCATGGGACAGGAACTGCCCTCCGTCAAGCGGACCCTGGAACTCAACCCCACCCACCCGCTGATCACCGCGCTGCGCACGGCACACCAGGCCAACCCGGACGACCCCGCACTGGCGGAGATCGCCGAACTCGTCCACGGCAGCGCCCTGCTCGCCGAAGGCGGCGACCTTCCCGAGCCCGCCCGCTTCACCCGGCTGCTCGCCGAGCGCCTGACCCACACCCTGTAACGGCACGGGGGTGCGGCCGGCCACGGCACGACGCGGCCCCTGCCTGCCGCACCCTACCCCGGCCAGGGAACGTCACCAGCCGGGTCAACACCGCACAGGGCGCCACCGGATCGCGCTTCCCCCCGTCAGACCTGGCCGAGCGGGCGGGGCGCGGTGGCGTGCCGCTTCCAGGAGTCATGAGCAGAGCACCGCTGTCCTCGCCGGCATGAGGAGCCCCCGCGGCTGCACCTCACCCGGCCGCTTCGGCAGCAGGCATCGGGAGCCGGCCGCTGCCGACGGCCACCCGAACCGACCAAGGAGATCTCAAGCGTGTACGAGTACACCGACCGCAGGAATCGCAGCCTGGCCGACCGCATCCAGGCCGCCGCCGAGCGGCACCCCCAGCACGGCACCGAGCAGGACCAGGCCGCGGCGACCGCCCTGCTGGCCGACATGCTCCAGGCCGCCGCCCGGCACGACATCAACCTCGACATCCTCGACCTGGTCACCGACCTCCCCGGCAGCTGCTACCGCACCGTGTCGAAGAACCGCACCCCGGCCGACCGGATCGAGGCCGCCGCCGAGCGACGCCCCGACCAGGGAACCGAGCAGGACAAGGCCGCGGCGACCGCCCTGCTGGCCGACATGCTCCAGGCCGCCGCCCGGCACGGCATCACGCTCGCCAGCTTCGACTGGGTCACCGACCTGCCCGGCAGCTGCTACCTCGCCGTGGCCCGCAACCGCCACCTGCCGGACCGGATCGACGCCGCCGCCGAACGGCGCAGCAACCCGGGTACCGAGCGGGACAAGGCCGCGGCGACCGCCCTGCTCGCCGACATGCTCCAGGCCGCCGCCCGGCACGGGATCAGCCTCGACGCCTTCGACTGGGCCACCGACCTGCCCGGCAGCTGCTACGCCGCCGTCGTCTCCAAGAGCCGCCACGAGGCCGGCCGATGGGCTGTGGCCCGGTGAGCGACGGCGGGCCGTGCGCAACCTTCCCGACCCCGCCGGCTTCACCCGTCTGCTCGCCGAGCGCCTGACCCGCACCCGGTAGTCGAGGGCACATTGAAGGCTTGCCGTCCGGGGCCTGGTGCCCGGGTGCCGGACGCGCCGTTGTGGCGCGGCGGCACCCGGGCCACGTTCACTGTGCCGGGACAGGTCGCCAACGTCGGCCGCGAGCCTCTCGCCGCCGATCTCCGGTGCCGGCCGCTCGTCCGTATAGCCCCATTTCGGGCATCTTGACAAGTGCTGGCCAAGGTTCTATCCAGGTCAATGAGGAGGTTTGCCGGGGTCACCCGGGAGGTGGTCCGCCATGACGGGATCGCGAGACCGACGCGATCACTACGCGGCGCTGGGAGTGGAACCCACGGCGTCCGCGCGGCAGGTCACTTCGGCCTATCGCTCCCTGGTCCGGCTGCTGCACCCCGACACCCGCCCCGTCGAACCGGGGTCGGCGGAGCGACTCGGCGCGGTGGTCGCCGCCTACGAGGTCCTGCACGATCCCGAGCTGCGGGCCGCCTACGACGCCGAACGCGGTGCCGCTCGGCACCCGGCCGAGCGCGCCTCGGCCGGTCCCCCGACCGCGGGCCGACGGGTGTCCGTACGAGTCGTCCGGGAAACCGGTGGGGCGGGGTCTGTGCGCGCCGCGCCCTCTCCCTTCGGCGGCGCGATGCCGCACGGGTCCGAACCGCTCGTGCGGGTGGGCCCGGTGCGGGTCGTACCGCCGGGTGCGTCGGCGTGGGCGCGGGATGGTCCCGACGACCTGTGGCAGTGGATGGTGCATCGGCTGTGGGAGGTGGAGCCATGGCTGTGAACGGCAACGACTTCCGCACCGCCGTCTCCCGGTGGGACGGCCAGATCACCGTCGCGGTCACGGGCGAGATCGACCTCGCCACCGCACCCGAGCTCGAGAGCCGCGTCAAGGAGTGCCTGGCGCACCGGCCCAGGCGCGTCGACCTCGACTTCGCGCAGGTGAGGTTCTGCGACTGCTCGGGCGCGGACGCCCTGGAACGGCTGCACCGCCAGGCGCAGGAGGAAGGCATCGTCCTGAAGGTCACGGATGTGCAGGCCCCGATCATCGCCCGGCTGTTCGACCTTCTCGGCCTCGCCGACCTGGTCGAACCTCACCCATCCGGCTGACCCCGGACAAGGACGACACCGGGCCGCGTACCGCGGCCTGGTGTCACGACTCGCGCGCAACCCACAGCGCGGCACCCGGCTGCGGTTCAGACTTCCGGGAGCGGCCCGGTGCAGACCAGCTCCGCGGCAGTGTGCTGCGCCCGGCGCAGATGGGTGCCGGCTCGTTCGATCGCCGCGATCGCGCGTCCCAGCTCGAAGGCGGCGTCGGCCTGTTTCTGCACCGGAGTCGGCGGATCCTCCAGGACCGCGAGATGCTCCGGGTCGATCGCGTTCAGGCCCGCCGCGAGCTGGTGCAGTGTGCGGGGAAGCTGCTCCAGCAGGCCCGCCAGCGCACCGATCGCGTGATGGACGTCCGTCGGATACGGATAGGCACTGGTCCGGTCGGTGCACGCCTGTGACGGCCACCAGCCACTTCTCCGTCACCCTCGAACGGGCCGGGCCAGGCCATCGGCGCGCCCGTAGCATGGAGATGCACGCGAACGTACTTCGCGGAGTGGACACCGCCGATGGCAGATGGCAAAGGACCGGTTACCGTCCAGGATCTGCTGGACCGGACGCTGAGCCGCACTGTGAAGAGCCTTGGCGCGTCTGCGGGGGCGATCGTGCTCCTGGAGCCCGACGGCGAGGTCCTGACCCTGGAAGCGATCGCGGGAGTGCCGCCGGAGTTCCTCAGACCGCTGCGGCACGTACGCCTGACCACCGCGACCCCCGATCCCATCATCGAGGCGGTACGCGAACGTCACCTGGTGTGGGTGAGCTCCGGGGAAGACCTCGCGCGCCGCTATCCGAAAGTCGCCCTGCTCCTGCCGTACTCGCGCGCCAGCGCCGTCGCGCCGATCGCCAGCGGACGCGTGGTGTGGGGCGCCCTGGCCCTGATGATGTCCTCGAAACGGTCGTCCGAACTCACGGCCGGCGAGCGCCGCGCGATCACGTCGGCCGGCGACCGCATCGCCACGCTGCTCCAGCACGCCGCCGACACCGGGCAGCGCCTCCAGCCGGGATCCGACTCCGGACACCGGCCCCGTTTCGTCCCCCTCACAAGCCCGGCACGGGGTGACGCCGCGACGCAGTTCGCCACCCGGCTCCCCGAAGGCGGATGCTCCCTCGACCCACGCGGGAGGATCACCTTCGTCGAGCCCACCGCGGCCGAACTGCTGGGCGGGAGCGTCCCGCACCTGCTGGGCGCCCGTCTGTGGGACGCGGTGCCGTGGCTGAACGATCCGATCTACCAGCACCACCACCGGGACGCGGTCATCAGCCAGCTGCCGACCTCGTTCACGGCGCTGCGGCCCCCCGACACCCACCTGCACTTCGAGCTCTACCCGGACCGCACCGGCCTGAGCGTGCGCATCAGCCCGACCTGCGGCAGACACTCCCCCAAGGTGCCGCATGCGGGAGGCACCGAACCAATGACCGGATCCGCCCGACTGGAGGCCACCCACCACCTGGTCCACCTGGCCGGCGCGCTGACCGAAGCGGCGACCGTACGCGACGTGGTCGACCTGGTCGCCGACCATCTCCTGCTCTCCTTCCGCGCCCAGGCTTTCCTGCTGCTGGTCCCCGAGGCCGGCCGCATCCAGGTCATCGGCCATCGGGGCTTTCACCCCGAGTTCGTGGACCACCTCGACCACCAGCCGCTGCCCTCGTACATCCCGTCCGTGCCGGGGTTGGCCACCGGGGTACCGTCGTTCTTCGCCTCCCGGGAGGAACGCCGCACCGCCTGTCCGGCAGACGCCGACATCGACGACGGCATGGCCGCATGGGCTCTGCTGCCCCTCATCGCCTCCGGGCACCCCATCGGCATCTGTGTGCTCGGCTACGAACGCCCACACTCCTTCACCCCGGACGAGCGCACCATCCTCATCACCCTCGCTGCCCTGATCACCCAGGCCCTGGACCGGGCACGGCAGTACGACGCCGAACACCAGCTCGCCCATGGACTCCAGGACCGCCTGCTACCCCAAACCCTCCCGGCGATCCCCGGCCTGGACGTGGCCGCCCGCTACCTACCCGCCAGCCACGGCATGGACATCGGCGGCGACTTCTACGACCTCATCCGCCTGACAACCACCGAAGCCGCCGCCGTCATCGGCGACGTACAAGGCCACAACGTCAGCGCCGCGGGCCTGATGGGCCAGGTCCGAACCGCCGTCCATGCCTACGCCATCGCCGGCGCCACCCCCGGCGAAGTCCTCGCCCGCACCAACCGGCTGCTCACCGACCTCGACCCCGACCTGCTCACCAGCTGCCTGTACGCGCACCTCGACCTCTCCCACCACAGCGCCCACCTGGCCACCGCCGGACACCACCCACCCTTCCTCCGCCACCCCGACACGCGCACCCACATCGTCCCCCTGCTGCCAGGGCCCCTGCTGGGCGTCGATCCCGCAGCGGCCTACCCCACCACCGAGGTCGCCCTGCCGCCCGGTACCGTGCTCGCCCTCTACACCGACGGACTCATCGAGGCCCCCGGTACCGACCTCGACACCAACATCGCCAAACTCACCGCCACGCTCTCACAGGCCGGAGACCTCCTGGACGGCATCGCAGTCGCCCTGCTCGACCAGGCCACGCCCTCGGGCAGTCACGCCGACGACACCGCCCTCCTTCTCCTGCGCATCAACTACACCCTCCAGGACACCGACCTGATCGCCAGCTGACCAGCCGGCATGGATGCCTCCCCTCCTCGACGGCGGGCACAGGCGATCCTCCCCCAGTTTTGCAAGCGACTTCCGCTTGGCTCGCGTCGACCAGGACGCTGGGAAATGATCTTCACAGCTGCGGGAACGGCCAACCTACCGACTGGATGTACCCGCAGGTCAACGGATTGTGTCGATTGACCAGTTCCGGGAATAACTTGCAGCGCATATTCGCTGAAGCGCATACTGGGGCGGTGGCATGGGAAGTCTCACTGGAGAGCGAGGTCGAGGAATGGCTCCTGGACCTCGCACAGCACCACCCGCAGACCGCCGACGAGGTCGCGGCCGCCATCGACAAGCTCGAGCAGGACGGCCCGACCCTCGGCCGGCCGCTGGTGGACCGCATCCACAGCTCCAGACACCACAACATGAAGGAGCTCCGCCCACGGACGACGGGGCCCGGAGAGATTCGTATCCTGTTCGCCTTCGACCTTGAGCGCCAGGCCATCATCCTGGTGGCGGGCGACAAGGCCGGAGCGTGGCGGGAGTGGTACGAGATCAACATTCCCATCGCCGACAAGCGGTTCAGCAGGCACCTGAAGGCCATCGAGGAGGGCAAGCCATGAAGTCCTGGAAGGACGTACGACCGAACGTCGTCACCGACCCGCAGCGGGTATCCGCACACCGGGAGAAGCTCGACGCCGAGGTCCGGGCCTACCGCCTCGCCGAGATCCGCCGCGAGCAGGACCTGACCCAGGCCGACGTCGCCGAGATCATCGGCATCACCCAGCCCAACGTCTCCCGACTCGAGAGCGGGGCACTCGACACCGCGGCCATCGCCACGATCCGCGCCTACGTCGAAGCACTCGGCGGCCAGCTCCGCATGGTCGCCGACTTCGGCGACCGCACACTCACCATCGGCTGACACCGCGGCCGCCGCCGTGCGGTGGAGGTCCGGCCGGGGCTTTGACGACTTCGGGCGCCACGGCGGCTACGGCGGCTGGGACTGACTACCTGTCGCCGGCAGTTGACGTCGTTCGACAAATGTTCTGTGAGGTCGGGCCGGGCAAGCCATGCCCGGCCCTGCCGCTGGATCGGGGCCGGGCAGGCGAGAAGATCGTGAGATGGTCGGCTACAAGTACGCCCCGGTCTGGCGGCAACACGCCCGGGGCGGACCGTGCGATCTGGACGTCAATACTCTCTCCGGTGCCCGCAGTGTTGGGGGCCTTTGCGCGGGCGCCAGAACTGGTCGCGGGCAGCGTTGTGGTCGGTCAGAGTCGGATGGGGAGGTGGCGGGGTCCGCGGAGCATGGCGGCGTGCCGGTAGGGGGGTGGGTCCTGGAGGAGGGTTGCGCTGGGGAGGTGGGGGATCAGCGCGCCGAGCGCGGCCTGGGCTTCGATACGGGCGAGTGGTGCGCCGTAGCACAGGTGGATGCCGCTGCCGAAGCCGAAGTGCTGGTTGTCCGGGCGGGTGGGGTCGAACCGGTCGGGATCGTGGAACCGCTTGGGGTCGCGGTTGCCGGAGGCCAGCGCCAGTACGACGGAGGTGCCCTTGGGGAGGGTGGTGCCGGCGATGTCCACGTCGGCGAGGGGGATGCGTTGGCGCATGTGGACCGGGGGCTCGTAGCGCAGCAGCTCCTCCACCGCGGCCGGTAGCAGGTCGGGTTCGCGGCGCAGCCGGTCCAGGTGGTCGGGGTGGCGTAGCAGGGTGAGGACTCCGTTAGTGATGAGGTTGACGGTGGTTTCGTGTCCGGCGATGAGGAGCAGTACGGCGGTTTCCGCGAGTTCCTCGTGGGTGAGGCGCATGGCCGGGTCGGGTTCGTTGATGTAGGCGGAGAGCATGTCGCCGGTGGGATGGTCGCGGCGTTGTTCGGCGAGGTTCACCAGGTACTGGCCCATCTCGATCCGTGCCTGCTCGCCGGCCCGGTCCCGCTCGGCGGAAGCCCCCTCGTCGGGTCTGACGTCGGCGGAGGCGACGATCGCGTCGGACCATTGCCGGAACTGTGGTTCGTCCTCCTGGGGGACGCCGAGCAGTCGGCAGATGACGGTGACGGGCAGTGGGTAGGCGAAGTCGTCGACGATGTCGATCTGGGTGCGGTCCTGGAGGTTCTGGAGCAGTTCCTCGGTGAGTTCGGTGATTTGGCCGCGCATGGCGTCGATGTGGCCGGGGCTGTGCGGTGGGCCGAACGGTCGCATGGCCAGGCTGCGCAGTCTGTGGTGCTCGGGGTCGTCGAGCCGTAGGAACGGCGGCTTCGGCGCCCCCTCGGGCGGGGTGGCGAGGCTGCGGGGATCGGCGCTGATGCGTGGGTCGTGGAGGAGCGCGGCGATCTCGTGGTAGGTGCCGATCAGGTAGCTGCCGTCCGCCTGCCGCACGACGGGACCGGCTTCGCGCAGTTCCGTGTAGAGCGGGTAGGGGTTGGGGCGGTTGGCGTAGTCGGTGATCCGTTCCAGGAGGGTATCGGCGGCGGCCATGGGGCGGGGCTCCTCGTGGTTGGGCGGGAGATGGGTCAGGTGGGCTGCACCACGGTCAGCCGGCGGTCGGGCAGGTGGCCGGTGAGCGCGACGGTGGGGCCGTGGGAGAGACCCTTCGGATCCGGCACGTCGGAGGGGACCGGGACATCGGCCGCGAGCGGGCGGTCGGACGCGCCGGGCGCGGGCGGGAAGGGGGCAGCGGTCTCGATCAGGCGCGTGTAATAGTCGAGTGACTTGGCCATGTCGACGGTGACCGCGGCGGTGACCCGGCCCTGGTAGCCGTAGACCATCGCCAGGCGACGCTCCTCCAGCGTGCCTTGGGCCATGACCACGTGGTCGGAGAAGGTGGGCACGCCCACCGACTTGATGTTGAGCCCGAACTGGGTCGACCAGAACGTCGGGAGGGCGAGGTGGGGGCGGCGCAGGGGTCCGGGATTGACCATGTTGTGGGCGGCCACCTCGGCTTGCGCGACCGCGTTGCCCCAGTGTTCCAGGGAGAGCATCTGGTAGCCGAACAGTGGGTGGGGGAATCGGGACACGTCACCGGCCACGAAGACGTCGTCGGTGACGATGCCGTACATGTCGAAGGCCCGGCACCCGGCGTCGCAGGCGATTCCGCGCGGGCCTGCTGCCAGTCCGGAGTCCGCCAGCCATTCGACGTTGCGGACCGCCCCCAGGGCCGCGACGCACACGTCCGCCTCCACACGGCTGCCGTCGGACAGGTCCGCACCGGTGAACCGGCCGTTCCCGTCGCCGCGCAGGGCGGTGACGGTCACCCCGCAGCGCAGGTCCACCCCGTTGTTGCGCTGCATGGCGGCCGCGAGCTTGGACAGGGTGCCGCCGAGCGCGCCCACCAGGGGGGCGGGGCCGCGTTCGGTGACCGTGACGTCGAGACCGCGTTCCCGGCAGGCCGAGGCGATCTCCGAGCCGGTGAAGCCCCCGCCGATCACCAGCACCCGCCGCGGCCCCGCGGCCAGCCGCTCGGCCAGCCCGGCGGCGTCCTCGCGGGTACGCAGCGTGAACACTCCGTCCAGGGCGGCCTCCTCCGCCTTGGGCCAGGGCCTGGCCCGGGTGCCGGTGGCGATCAGCAGCCGGTCGAACGGCAACGATTCGCCGTCGGCCAGCACCACCCGTTTCCCGAGAGGGTCCAGGCCGGTGGCGCGGACCCCGAGCCGCCAGTCGGCGTCCGGGTCCCGGCGCATCGGCAGAGCGGTGGAGTCCGCCGCGACCTGGCCGAGCAGGACCTGCTTGGACAGCGGCGGCCGGTCGTAGGGCGGATGGGGCTCGTCCCCGACCACGGTCAGTGAGCCGGTGAAGCCCTCCTCGCGCAGCGCCTCGGCGGCCCGCAACCCGGCCAGCGACGCGCCGACGATGACGATCCGGCCTTCTCGAAGGTCAGCGGCCACCGGGGCTCACCTCCTTGCCGAGGAGGATGGCCTGGACCGGGCACGCCGCCGCGGCCTGGCGCACGCGCTCCAGCTGGTCGTCGGGAACGGCCGGGGTGTACAGGAGCCCCTCCTGCCCGTGCAGCTGGAACACCTCCGGTGCGAGGAACACGCACTGCGCATAGCCCTGGCAGCGTGTGAGGTCCACAACGATCTGCATCCCATTACTCCCTCCGTCACCCCCTTCGTTCCAGAGTGGGGGATGGACCGGACCTCCGCATGGCTACGGGTCATCCCCGGCGAGAAGGGCCGGGGAGCGGAGAGCCGTCGACCATCGGCACCTGCTCCCCGGCGTTGGCGACCACGGACGCCGTCGCCGTGAGGTACGAGCAGCCATCAGGGCGATGACCTGTCGTCTCCGCGATCAGGTGCGTGAGACTGTTGTGGCGGTCGTGGCCGTCGGCGCCGTCCTCGTCGAACCCGTAGTCGCCGCACGCGAGGGAGCGGAAGCCCGGATACTGGTCGACCGGCGAGGCCACGGCGTAACCGCTGCTTGGATCCATGGGTGCCGTCCTCCTCGCGACGTTGCACCGCGCCACACACACGCTTTACCTACGGCCGCGACCGCGCGGCCGTCCCTCGGTCACAGCTCGGTCGCCCCCCGCCGACGCCGCGGACCTCAACGTGTCGACGGGCCGGGCTCTGGGTTCCGCCCCTGTGCCTGGATCGCGGTGATGGCGACGGTGTTGACGATGTCCTGGACGAGGGCACCGCGTGACAGGTCGTTGACCGGTCTGCGCAGTCCTTGCAGCACCGGTCCGATGGCGATCGCGCTTGCCGAGCGCTGGACGGCTTTGTAGGTGTTGTTGCCCGTGTCCAGGTCCGGGAATGTGAGCACGGTGGCGTGGCGACTCCAGGCCCGAGGTCGTCCGGCGCGGGGACGGGATCTGCGAATAGTGGCGGTGTTCGCCGCGGCCCGGCGCCCCGATGCGGGCCCGAGCAGTATGCGAGGCGATGGACGTGGAGCTCACGCCCAGCAACATCAACAACGCCCGGCTGAAGCTCAAGCGGCTGGTCGAGCGCGGGCTCCTGGTCGAGACCGAGCAGGGGTTGTTCACCCGGCCCCGGCCATAGCCTTGCGAGCCCGCGACCAGGTCACGACCCTTGAGTCGGTGTGGCGGTCGTGTGTCAACGGTCAAGCAGATTGCCGGCGCTACGGCCGGCGCCCGCGGGCGGCGGCAGCCGGTCGGCACCGGCCGAGAAGTGCTCGGCGGGACGACGGGGGGGGATGAACGCGGCCCCGTCGAAGGGTGGGCCGACCGGCTGCGTGCGGCTACTTGAGCGGCGTGCCGCCCGAGTTGTGGTACGCGATCGTCTTGTTGATCAGGTTTCCGCCGTCGGTCTCGGCCGTGGTCTGTTCCTGCTGCCCCGCGCCGAACAGCAGACCGGCGATGTGCGCGTTCGCCACCTGGTCCATGTGCGCGAAGAACCAGTCCACCTTGTCGTCCTTGTAGTGGTTGAGGGTGTTGTTCTGCGCCATGTTGCCCACGGGGATCTGCCACAGGACCACCGGCTTGCCCACGGACTCGGCCATCGTCTTGTAGAACGACAGCTGGGCGGCGGCCTTCTGGTCGGTCCAGAACTTGTCGAGGCCGCCGTGGGCGGGCTGCGCGTACCAGCCCGCGTCGCGGTCCGACACGTCGGTGGCCAGGAAGTCGGCGTTCTGTGCGCCGAGGTGGGCGTAGTCCTTGACGCACTGCGGGGTGTTCTGCTGCCAGTCGAAGCAGGACAGGTGCATTCCCACGGCGGTGTTCGGAGCGTACTTGTGCGCCATGTCGATCAGGCAGCGGGCGAGTCCGGCGGCGCTGTTCTCCTGCGATCCGCAGTCCGTCGGGTCCGCGGCCGTGACCTGCGCGGCGACCTGGTGCGGGTCGCCGAGCGACCGGACGTAGCCCCAGAAGTCGGGCTCGAGGTCGATCATGTCGTGCGAGGTGCCGATCTTCTGGAGGAAGAAGCGGTAGTCGTTCAGGTACCGGGTGAGCAGGTCGGCCCTGTTGATGGCCTTGACCTCGCCCGGACCGTCGCCCTGGCCCGCCGCGTCGCCGAGGTCGCGCAGCGAGTACCAGGTCCAGAGGAACTTCTGCGGGCGCGGCTTGCCCTGGTAGGTCTCCTGAGCCGCCTTGGCGTCCCGCCAGGTCACGTACGTGCCGGGCGCCGTGGTGCTGCCGTTCCAGCAGCCCCACCAGCCCGTCCACGCGTCCTGGCAGCGGGCCGCCGTGTAGTAGTCCGACGAGGGTGCGGGCTGGCTGTGCACATAGGCGTACTGCACGTCGAACGGCGCGGCGTTCGCCGAGGCGTCGGACATCGAGCCGCCGATGAGCACCGTGTTGCTGCCCATGAAGCTCTTCGCCGAGCTGCCGCCGGAGCTCCCCGCGTTCCCGTTGCCGCTGCCGCTGCCGCTGCCGTTCCCGCTGCCGCTGCCGTTGCCGCTACCGACCGGGACGAGCTGCCACTGCTGCTGGGCGCCGGCCCAGTCGTGGTACTGGGCGATGTGGCTCCCGTCGGCCTTGGAGCCGCCCGGGACCTCGACGGCCTTGCCGCTGAAGCGGTTGATCAGACGCACGTAGCCGTCCGACGAGTTCTCCACGTGGAACTGCTGGTTGGCGCCGTTCAAGTCGCGCCACTGCACCAGCTCGGCGCCCTCGGTCTTCGACCAGCCGTAGTCGTCCAGCACCTTGCCGGAGTACCGGTTCTGCAGCCGGTAGTTCCCGTCACCCGAGTCGAGGAACTTCCACTGCTGGTTCGCATCGCCGGTGCGGCTCCACTGCACCACCGCAGCGCCGTCGTACGCGCCGTAGCCGAAGTCGTCCAGCGCCTTGCCGGTGCTGCGGTTGACCAGCACGTACCAGGCGTTCGTGTCCACGGTGGTTCCCGCCGAGGCCGTGTTGACCACAACCACGGAGCCGCCCACGACCGCCAGGCCGACGGCCGCCCAGAAACCCCGGCGCTGGTACAACCGACGGCGACGATGCGTCTGCCGCTGCCCCGGAACGGCCGAGCGGAACGACGCGCGACCACGGCGGGCTCGGCCGCCGGGCGACGCCTCCGGCGACGTGGATGGGCGAGAGAACATGGCGATGCTCACTTTCAGCCGTTGCCTCTGACCGGACCGCCTGTCCGGACATCACCCGGTTGTCACCGCTCCGGGAAAGGTTGCCCCGGACCGCGAAGTTTTTTCGGGCACCGCGCGCCGGCTGACGATCACGTCGTCGGGCGGGGGCGGCGGCCGGGGCGAAACGCAGCCGACGGCCAGTCAGACGGTCGCCGGTGGTGGGTGGACGGTGGGTATCGGGAGCCGTTCGGCCCGTCGCCCGGCGCGGCACGGCGCGACCGGTTCACGGGGCGTGCTACCAGCTGGCCTTGCGCACACCGGGCAGGAATCCGGCGTGGGCCTGCTGGCGTACACCGATGCGGGAGAGCCCGAAGGCGCGCAGGTAGCCGCTCGTTCTTGGCGATCTTGCTGCGCTTGGCCATCACCCGCCGACCCATGCACGCACAACGCCTGTACGACGCACTGGCGCAGATCTGCCCAGGCGTCATCCGCGGACACGGGCACCTGTGGCTCGCCAACCGACCCCAGTCCATCCACCGGTGGGAGTCCGCCGGCGAGCACCTGGCCATCCAGACCGCAGGCACCTGGCTACCCGAACAGGACGGCAGGGCATGGCAAGCGGCGTCGGCCGAACGGCGCACGTTCGCCGCCCTGCTCTGGCACCCCTACTACGGCGAGCGCCGCTGCGAACTAACCTTCACCGGCATCGACCTCGACGTCCCCTCACTCCACGAGCGGCTGAACAGCTGCCTGCTCACCGACTCCGAACTCGCCCTCGGAATAGAACGCTGGCGGCTGTCCGACGACCCGTTCGCCGAAGCTCTTGGGGCTGACCCGCCATCGCACTGACCTCCGACCATCACCATGCCCGGCCGAACCAGCTGCACCCCGCGGGCGCCGAGAACCTTGAGGTTCCCCCGAGGTGCGGAAGGTTGCCCGAGATGGCCTGATGGGTCATGAGAAGGGAGCCTTTGTGATGGCTGCTCAGATGAAGTACCC